>JAOUBJ010000010.1 GCA_029860345.1 Candidatus Zixiibacteriota bacterium
AGGTAATCTTGCTTGGAATCTCCACCCATAATCGCGTCTCCTTTCGGTAACATCAATTATGAGTCAACGTATCATTCGACCCTGACAATTCCCGGCACTTCGGTAACATTAATTGTGAGGCAATTCGGGCTGCAAAACACCCTCCAAAACCGCTTGACAGGTGGGGGCGATTTTCCTATACTGGCGGGCTGCCGTGGGCAGCGTTGTTATGCTCTCGCTTTTTGTTGGACTGGGAAATATCGGCGCCGCCTACTCAGGCACACGCCACAATGTCGGCTTTGAGGTCGTGCGAAAGGTCGCCATAGCCCTCAAGGCCGTGCTCCAGCCGGCAACTGCCGAGTACGACTGGGCGGTGGCGAGACATGGCGACAACGAGACAGTGTTGATGCTGCCTCGGCTTTACATGAACCGCTCCGGTGCGGCGATTGAGGCTCTTTTACAGAGAAAAGAACTGACCAAATCGCAGATGTTGGTGATAGTCGATGATGTCCACCTACCGTTGGGTCGGTTGCGTTTTAGGCGCGACGGTTCCGACGGCGGTCACAACGGTTTGGCCTCGATTATTGAAACGCTCGAAAGTGAAAACTTTGCCAGATTGCGTTTGGGAATCGGCGCCCCGCCCGATAATATTGACAGAGCCGAGTATGTGCTGAATCGCTTTGAACGCGAGGAGATAGAACCGAAAGAAAAAATGATTACCGCCGCAACCGAGGCGGTCCTGTTTGCCAAAGACCATTGTCTCGACGAGGCAATGACAAAATATAATATTAACCCTGCCTGACTTTCTTCACTTTATCCTGAGTCAGGCCGTTTGAACCTTAAACAACGTCCACAGGGAGGATACCTGATGAGACTGTACGAGACCACATTCATTATTAACCCTCAAACCGACGATGCCACCATCGACGCACAGGTCAAGGCGGTGACGGATATTATCACCTCATCCGGCGGGAAAATCGTCTATGATAACCTCATGGGCACGCGTCGCATGGCCTACCCGATCAAAAAGCTGACTCAGGGCTATTACGCCAATTTCATCTTCGAAGCGCCAAAGACAGTGGTGGCCGGTATTGACCGTCACATGCAACTGAACGAGGCCTACCTAAGGCATCTGACTATCGTGTATGAAGGGCAAATCCCCGACAAAGATGCACCCCGAATGGAAGATGATCGTTCCTTTGGACGCCCGCGAGGTGGCTACGGTGATCGACCCCATGGCCGCCGCGAAGGCGGACGCGACGGATTCCGCGATAGAGGTCGACCGGAAGGAACCGGCCGCAGACCTGCTGGTACCGAACCTCAAGAGAGTAAACCGGCGGCCGAACCAGTGGCGAAGGCAACCGACGAATCTGCGACCGAAACCAAGGTTGAAAAACCAGCTACCCCGGAACCGGTTGTAGCCAAGGAGACGGCCGCCGAAACGCCGCCGCCGGCACCACCGGCGCCGACGCCGGAACCGACACCGGCCCCGACGCCGGAACCGACACCGGCCCCGACGGCAGAGCCGACTAAGGCAACCGAGCCTGAACCGACCCCCGAACCGGCCGCGGCTGAGCCCAAACCTGAACCACCCATTCCTACCCCACCGGTTGCCCCCGCCGAAGAGACCGCTACCGAAGAGTATCGTGAGGACGAGGAACTGTAGTGGATCGCTGCAACCGACTGGTTAAACTCCACGGCCGACTCCGGCTGAGCTCCAGTGCGTGGTGTACGGCCTGGGTGCCAAACCCATGTCACCCTGAGCGCAGTCGAAGGGTGAGCGCGGTCGATGCAAGGGCAGACGAGGACGGCCACATGTGGTTTCCACTTGTCGCCCACGAAGTAAGTTGAAAGGAATAATGATATGGCTGAGATGAGAATGAGACGACGGAAGATATGCCGCTATTGTGAAAACAAAATCGAATATGTGGACTATAAGGACGAGCGATTACTTCGCCGTTTTGTGAACGAACGCGGGAAGATAATCCCCCGCCGCATCTCCGGAAACTGCGCCCGCCACCAGCGAAAACTGACCGTTGCGGTCAAAAGAGCGCGTATTCTGGCAATACTGGCCTTTGAGAGTGAATCTTATAGGTGAGAAAGCGGCCCCAACGGTGGCCCCGCAGGAAACGGTAGAAAACAGCCGACGGAGCACCCATGTTCTGACGGCTGTTCTCTTCCCGATTGTCGTAATCCTGACACATTCGGAATCTGTCGTTCAGGTGCCTTTTCTGCTGACGCTGCTGATCTCTGTCGTGGCCTACTTTGCCACCATGTATCTATTCTACGGGATAGCTGAGTTGGCTTTCGACCGGCGAACCAATATGCTTTGGGGCAGCGCCGTTACTGCCTTCATTCTGGGTTTTCTGGTCTCAGGGTTGGCCAATATCTGGCCACTTCTGACGGGATGCAGCATGATGTTGTTTGGCGGCGTGATTGCCGGTCGTATGATGGCCGACGAAAAGCCGATCGGCCGGGTTTATCTGTTGGCCGGATTTGCCGTCGTCGTTTTTTTCACGGCCCAGTTCTCCAGTCTATGGGGACCTGTCATGGCGAAGATGACTGAAGATCTGCCGACGATTCTGACCGAGCTGGAGTCTCTGTACAGTTCACTTGGCGCCAGTGCCGAGACTGCCCAGGACGCCCTGAATCAAAGTGCCAAGATGTTTACGGCACTGACCAGAGTTGTTCCGGCGTTGACTTTGTTGGGAGCGCTCTTGCAGTTCAGTTTCGGGTTTCTGGCTTTCAGTTACGTAATGGGACGACGTTATCCAGAGAGACGCTTGTGGATACCATTCAGTAACTGGCGGGTGCCGTTTGCTGTTACCCCGGTTCTGGCTGTGGCCATATTAGCGCGCCTGATGGGTAGTGAGACGGTCCAGTTGGTTTCAGACAATGTCCTGGCCATTCTGGCTGTCTACTATTCTATTGCCGGGCTGGCTTTGATCGAGTATTATATGAACAAGTTGAGTCTGTCGCCTCTGTTGAGAATCAGCTTCTACCTGCTGCTGTTCGTGACGCAGTTCTGGAGCTTTCTGGCGGCGGCGGCTCTGTTTGGAACCCTGATCCTGTTGGGGTTTGTCGATGGTTTCGCCGATTGGCGGAAAAAGGAACCTCAGGCTACTGAGGCGGTGTAAACAAGAGAGTATTTGTGGTTTTATAGGAAGGTCCAACGATGAAAGTAATATTGAGAGAGGATGTCGCTGATATCGGCCAGGCCGGTCAGACTGTCGAGGTAAAAGACGGCTACGGTCGGAACTACCTGATTCCCCGTAATCTGGCTATTGTGGCCAGCAAAGGGAACCTTAGATCAATCGGCGAGGTCACCAAGCAGAAAGAACTCCGCGAACGCAAGCTCCGTCGTGAAGCCGAAGTTGTCAAGGAGAAGATAGAGAAGCTGGAGTTGTCGGCCGAAGTGCTGGTCGGTGAAGAGGACAAGGTGTTCGGATCGGTCACCGTTCACGACATTGTTGAATTGCTGTCCACCGAAGGTATCACCGTACCCAAACATACGGTCAAGCTGGACGAGCCGATCAAGGTGCTGGGTGTCTACACCGTACCGATCAAGATCGAAAAAGATGTCACGGCCGAGTTGAAACTCTGGGTAGTAAAGAAAACCTGAGTATGAACCTGATCGAAGCGACCGTTGAGGGTCTGGCCATGGATATGACCACCAACTCGCCCGTGGTCATCCTCTCACCCCTTGGGCTGGACAAGGTTTTACCGATTTGGATCGGTCATGCCGAGGCCTGGGGAATCGCTATGGAACTGTCCGGCATCAGCTCGAAACGCCCGATGACTTACGATTTACTGAAAACCGTAATCGGCGCTGTGGAGGCCAATGTGGATCGGGTGGAAGTCACCGAGTTGAAGGATCAGACATTCTTCGCCCGCATCCATCTGACCTGCAACGATCACACTCACCAGATCGATGCACGACCTTCAGACTCAATCGCCCTGGCATTGAAAACCAAGGCGAAGATCTACGTCAATGAGGAACTGTTCAGTCTCTCAGCAGACGACCAAACATCCGAGCCGCCGCCGATGCCGACCGATCCGGAGTCCTTACGAGAACGTCTGAAACGGATCAACCCAGAAGATTTCGGGAAATATCAACTCTGATGCAGAAAAAGCTGTGGCCGGCCCTCATTGGTCTCACTTTACTGGTCGCTTACTCGATCGCTCTCTGCGCCGCCGGGATCGAGGACCAAAAGGAAGTGGTGGCCGAGTACACCAAGGGTCGGCGGCTGATGAGAGAGTCCGACTATTTCGGAGCTTCAAAAGTCTTCCAGCAACTTGAGGGGCGGTTCCCGGACAGTAAGAATCTTGATCTGTTCGTCCTGCACAGGTCCAAGTGTGACTTCTATCTCGGTGAGTTTGCAAAAGCCGCGGCCGGTTTCAGTTTTTTCTTAAACCGCTTCGCAGGTTCAGCCGAGACCCCTTATGCTCACTTCTTTCTGGCCAACTGCCAATACCGTCAGGGGCAGGGCGCCGAAGCGGTGCAGAATTATCTCGATGCCTACCGACTGTCACAAGACAATCGGCTGGATGACCTGGTGCGCAGATCCATAGAGGCTGCCTTGGCCAATGCCTCTGCGGTCACACTTGATCCCACCTTTCTGGAGAACATCCCGGAACACAAACGATGCCCTATCGTTCGATCCACGGCACCCTATTTGGCTCAATCAAGCAACCGAGCGGCAGCCGAAAGGCTGCTAACGGCATGTGGTGAGCAGATGGATCGGTATCAGCGTCGGGTACAAAACTCGTCACCATCCAACGAGACCTTGTCGATACCGATGATGTTGCCGTTCTCCGGTGAACTTTCAGGATATGGTCAGGAGATTTACAATGGCGCGGTGATTGCGGCCGAACGGTTCCGTCGGGAGTCCGGCCTGCTCATTGAATTGGTGCCCCACGATACCAAAGGTGACCCCATGGAGGCAGCGCGGCTGGCCGCCGAATTGTCTCAGGACAGGTCCATCCCGGCTGCTATCGGTCCTCTGACCTCGGATGCCGCTGCTGTAACCTCGGCCACCTTGGCTTGTCGTGAGCTGCCTTTGGTGATCCCGGCCGCCACCCAGGCGGGGTTGGCTCGTTTGTCAAAGAACACTTTTCAGTTGTCTCCGAATATCGAGTTACAAGGGCTGATAATGGCTCAGTACGCAGTCGACAGCCTCAAAGCCGACTCAGCGGTCATCGTGACATCGACCGCCGCCGATCACTTGCGAATGTCACGCGCGTTTGCCCGGAGGTTTGAGACTCTGGGAGGAGAGGTGGTGGCGGTAGAGTACTATCGATCACGCGACAAAGATTTCGGACCGTATTTGCGTGATGTCAAAGCGATGCTGTGGGACCGTCATCCGGATTCCATTTTTTTCACCAACGAGTACGGTGACACTCTCGACCCCGACGGTATCCCTGTACAAATCGACTGCCTCTACCTGCCCGGCTCACCACAACAACTGAGGCAGTTATTGCCGCAAATACACTTTTACAAAATCGAAGGCGCCTACCTCGGTAGTGACGGCTGGGCCGACGATGCCATTCTCAGGCTTGGCGACGATGTCACTCGTGGCGCTGTCCTGCCGTCGCCGTTCCTATCGGCCTTTAACTCCGAGGAATACACTCAGTTTGCCGCCGCCTATGATACTCGGTACGGCATGCAGCCACCCCGCCTGGCAGCCCTTGGATATGATGCTCTCAGGCTGATCTCATTGACGATAGCCGAGTCTGCGGGAGACAGGGACAAACTTGTAAAGCGATTGGCTGCAACCCGCGACTTTGTCGGCGCTTCCGGGCGGATCACCTGGTCGGATCAGCGCGAGAATACAAATATGCCACTCTATCGCATCAGTTCAGGCGTTGCCCAACCGCTAACACCGCCCACAACTGTCGCCGACGAACCACCCATCGAGTGATGCGGCAAGCATTGCTTTTTATCTCAGATAGATTATATTCAACGCACATTAAAGGACCCACGTTAATGACCAAAGGGTACGACTATGGATGACAAGAAAGTCGCTTTGAGAATGGTGATCGACGGTAAGGAACGCGAGGTATCTTATGAAGAACTTGCCCTGTCCAACAACCTCGCCCAGGAAGCGCTGGTCAGACTCCTGATTGAGAAAAAACTGTTTGAGCCCAAGGAACTTATTGACATCATGGAGAAGGTCAAGAAAGAACGGTACCGACAGGCCGAGTAGGAGTGTCATGGCCGACCCCCAACCGAACGCTGATAATTCTCAGAAGTGTGGCGCATCAGCGTCGACCCAGCTCACACCAAACGAGCAGGGCGACTCACTTCAGTGGCGTTGCCACCCGGTCAAACGTCGACTGTCGGTATCCTTCGCGGTGTCGTTGTTCATTATCATAGTGGCCATGGCTGTATTCTACAGCACCGATTCCAGAGTCTTCACGGTGTTGGCCCTGGTGGTTATGCTCGGCTCTCTGGCCAAGTTCTACTTTCCAACAAGCTATCGACTAACCGCCGAAAATGTAACCGTCAAAACGACCACTACAACGATCAGTAAACCATGGTCGCAGTATCGCAGTTTCTATCCCGACAAGAACGGCCTTCTGCTCTCGCCGTTTGCCGAACCCTCAAGGCTTGAAAACTTCCGGGGGCTTTATCTGATGTTCTCGGGCAATCGGGACGAAGTTATAGCCTTTGTGCGCGACCATATCGGAAAACCACCGCAGTCGAAAACTTCCGCAGGTGAACAGCAGACATGAGTTTCTTTAAGTCCAACCGGCAACTGCCCGATCCGGAAAAGCCGGCATTGCCCGCCGAGGAGGATGCCGTACTGGAGAAGCTGGCCCAAAAAGTTGTCGCATGGAAGATGACGGTCCCGGCTATACTGGCGCTTGAATCGGTAAAGCCGCTAAATTTTATCGGTTCACAGGCGATGGTCTTCTTCGAGCCGATCATTCAGTCGGTGTTTAGTATCAAGGATTACGACACTCTCCGATGTGCTTTGGAGAAACGCGAAACGATCGAAATCCTGTTGTTGAAAATTGAGGCTCACGACGTAGTCGCCCAGGCTCGAGAGAAGCGCATCAAGAAGTTCATGAAAGCCGAGCGGAAGAACTGGAGATGGTACCAGCGTTATCTGGGTGTCTTCGTACCTAAGACCATTGTACCCGACGACGTTCTTGATCCTCCTGAAAAGAATTCCGACACAGCCACAAGTTAAGTCACGACTGGGTGGCCCGGACTTCAGTCCGTGTTTCGATGATTTGTGCCCGCGTGATCTTCAGATGGCGCGGGAATGACAGCCCGGTGTCCGGACGTTTTGTGCGTGGTGTACGTCCTCGTGCGCCACGTCAGGATTGCCCAGACGTTCTTCTGCTGGGTGGCACCCTCAAACCCGGTTTGGGGGTGGCTCTTGTCTTCTCCGTCCCAGACAAGGTTTGAGACGGCCACTCGGCGGCATGACAGAGATGCCGCTCTACTAAGAAAAGATGGATTCCCGCCTTCGCAGGAATGACAGCCCGGTGTCCGGACGTTTTGTGCGTAGTGCACACCCCTGTGCGCCACGTCACGTCTGCCCGGTCAAAGCGGCGGGTTCACGCCGCGGCGCGCAGGCGAAGATGGACCCGCCAAACTTTGCGAGGCGCGAAGCGCAAAAAAGTGATTTATCACCCTACGATTCTGTCGGCTTTACCACCATGTCGGCGCGGGTGCGGCGGATTTTGCCGTAGCTGTCGGCAGAAATCACATAGTACCACTTGGCAAAACGTGCGTTGAGTTCGTCCGCTCGCTTCTGACCATCGGCCAGGTCGCGTTCCCACTTGACATAGGCATCCTGCGCCAAACGGTTGGCCCGGTCCTCTTCGGTCCAGGTGGAATCCGGTTTACCTTGATACGACTTGTCGGTTGGCGGGGTCGGTTTTTTGCCCAGCATCGACTGATCAAACTCGGCGGTGACGAACAGGTAACGATTCTCCGCCGGACCGGATGCCTCCTGTTGTTCAACGCCGCCGGCTGTCAGCGCATCGCCGGAACCATAGGCGATCTCACCGAACCGAAGGATGTACTTGACACCCTCTTTGGTCAAAGCCTGCAATTCCCCTTCGTTGGACAAAAGTTGGCCGTCGCGCGAAAAGAAATACCCTTTGCTCTGGAGCGAGTAAGCATCGGCCTGAGAGATTTTCGTTCCCTCGGCCAGTTCGTTCAATGATTGGGAAACACCTTCCGGTTTGGGGCGCACCCCGACTATTCTCAAGTCTTCTAAAGCTGTCAGCAACTCCTGCATCTTGGTGGAGTCGACCACCTTTCCTGACGGCATCTTGTTGGCTTTCCAGGTCTCGCCCTCTTTGGAGAGAACCAGTTCATCGCGACGGTCGACGCTTCGTGTACGTTCGTTGATTCGGTAGTCTTTGACCAGGACCTTCCGGAGTTTGAATTTCTGCACATCAAGCAGATTGGTCTCGATCCAGTCTTCAAAGCGGGTAGACAAATCAATATCGACCCTGGCTGCATAGACCCGGTTTTGATCCGGTACTCGGACAAAGCGCAATCCTTCGCGCCCGCCCACCGGGCTACCGACGATGAAGTCGGCCAACATCTGATTGCCCGAGCCCTTGAGGGTCACCCGCTGTCCTCTACCGGTCAGGCTGGCCGCTTCATCCATTGGGTCGATCACGCCCAAAGCCTCGTGGTCAGCGACCGTACTCGATCGGAAGTCGTCCTTTTTGATACCGATCACGCCGGCGGCTGTCTTGGCCAGACGGTCCTTGCCGTCGGCCGGGTAATCGTGGTGCGAAGGAATGGTCCAGCGTCCACCATCGAACGTCACTTTGAACGGTTTGGCCGAAGCAGTGGTTTGGTCGTAGTCGATCACTTCGAGCGTGGTGGCTTCATTGGGATCAACAAAGTCCGGGAAGAACTCCTCACCCTGATCCAGAAAGGCTTCGGACGTGATTTTGTCCGGTGCCGTAACCATGGCCAAAAGCAAAAGCACGACGGCGGTGCCGATATAGTAAGCTGTTTTCTTGGTTTCGTGCATGGCTTAACTCCTCAACCTTCTGGCGGCAATGGCCCCTTCGTACTCTCGTTTGCGCCTCCTGACAAAAATCATGACGCCCATAGCAAAGACCGGAATCGGCGGCAGCAACACGGCCAGACTTTTGATCCGGGTCTGGATACCACGCACTGCCGTTTCCATCTTTTCTTTCGATGCCTGCACGGTCGCTTCTTTGCGTGTTTCGATGTTGGTTTTCATCGCCTCGAAACGACGGTTCTCGACCTCCTGCAGGTTCTGAGCCATTATTTGCTTGGTCTGCTGATCGAGGTCGGGCCGGTTCTGTACTTCGGCCACTTTTTCGTTTAATCGTTGTTGGGCATCGGCCAACGCCTGTTGCGCCTGAGACTCAGCCTCTCTTTCTTCCGTCATCCTCTGTTCGACAAAGCCGCGCGTCTGGGCTTCGACCGTTTCAAGGGTACGATGTTTGACCCGCTTCTTGCGCAGATCGATAAACGATTCGTCACTTACCAGCATATCCATGCAATTGAGAACGAATGTGACGTTGTCGAAATTGAGATTCTGCATGCCACGCTGACGAATCTGGAAGAACTGTTCGCTGATGAAATCCAGGTCGGCAATCACGGTGAGATTGACCGTGTTAAGTTTCGATTGGTCCTGGCCGGGCGAGGTTGAGTTGCCGCGAACATTTGCGGCCAGCGTATAAACCTCACCACTCTGCACGCGACGGGGGTTCCGATTAAGGGTCATGCCGAAGAAACTGCGTTGCACCAACTGTTGAAAGTTGAGCGAACCCGATACCCGTCCGGTGCGCAAGAGTGGCTCAAACTCAAGGGTACTACCGGCCGCCTTGTTGAGACTGCCGGGGTAAAGCACCACCATCTCCTGCAATCCGGCGCTGGCCCGATTCATACTGCTGAAGGCATCAACGGTCTGGTTGCCTTCGCCCACGAAGATGATCTCCGGTTGCAATTGCACCAGGTCCGGATGCGGGTTGTAGGTATCCCAGGTTACCTGCATCGGATTGAAACCGACCCCGAGTTCGGTCATAAACTGGTTGATGTTTCCTTTGGGTTCCTGCGGCTGTTGTTGTTGCTGGAACGGGTTGGTGTTGCCGCCGGCCGGAACAGCCGGAGACAGGCCGATGTTGACAACCGGCAACGGATCAACCAACAATAGCGTCGGGTTTCCGGCCAGGATGTATGCTTTGAGGTTGTCCATCTCAGGCTGGGTCAAGGACGATGGTAGCGCTACCAAAAGCCCATCCATCGGTTCGGTGATAGGTTCGGCGGCCGAAATCTGTGCGATCTCGTATTGCTTGTTCAACTCGGCCACCACCGACCAGGGCGGTTGGGAGTTCATGGTCTGATAATCGAAGCCGCCGGACAGTTTTACCGCCGTGGCCAGGATACCTATCTTTTTGCGTTGCGTGTTGACCGCAACGCGAATGCTCCGAATCAGTTCATATTCCACCGGCAAGCCGCGATCAAAAAACGGAATCACCATTTCATTGACACCCGAGGCGAAAGCCACCCCCATGAACACTTTCTCAGCGGCTCCGCCGACACCCATAACATCGCGCGGCATGATGCCGAATTTTTCACGCGCATCGCGGGCCTCGTCGGTGAAGGGCTCGGTATCATGAATTATAACCTGCACGTTCTGACCACCGAGCGCAGAGATCTCCTTGAGCTTCCCAACCAAGTTGGCCCGGGTCTGCACCATCAGACGAGGCACCTCGGGGCTGATGAAGGCCTGCACCAAAATGGGCCGGTCATCCGGAATCTGACTGATAAGCTCTTCACTTTCATCGGACAGGGAGTGCAACTGTTCCGCGGTGGAATCAAGGCGGAACTCGGCCCGTCCGACCACGGCGTTAAGACTTATCAGAGCCACCACCAACGCCACGGCGCGGGCCAGATGATGTATCCAGAACCGGTAGCCTCCCGCTTCGGCCGGCCAGTGCCGGCGTCCGAGCAAGATGACGTTGATATACAGCACTGCTGAGGCGACTGAGATAAAATACAAAAGCCCCGAGAAACTTATGACACCGATGGCAAAGTCGGCGAAGTATGCAAATACGCCGATCGGCGCCAACCATTCCTGAAGAGCATCGCTTACCACCCACTGGGAGGAGTTTACAAACACGAAAGCAGAACAAAAGACAGCACCCAGGACAAATCCGACCGTCCCGTTGGCCGTCAACATCGATGCCAACATGCCGACCGACAAGAGCGCCGCACCGATAAGCCAATAGCCAAAGTAATTGGCGAACATCAACCCGATGTCGGGGCTACCCAGCCAAAAGAGGACAAAAATGTGGCTGACCGACAGAAGTAGTGAAGCTGTATATATCCCAAGTACGGCCATATATTTGCCGAGTACGATTTCCAGATCGGTGGCCGGCAGCGTCAACAGTAGTTCATCGGTGCCGGCCCGGCGTTCATCGGCCCAAACGCCCATGGTCAGGGCCGGGACAAACAAAACCAGCAACAGGGGGAAAAGACTGTTCAACTGGTCCAGGTTGGCCAGATTGTCGGCAAAGAAACGCTGCTGCCAGAAGGCTGCCGCGGCGCTCAGAAGTATGAACAGCGTTACGAACACATAGCCGGTCGGGCTGGCAAAGTAGGATCTGAGGTCCCGTTTGGCCAGAGTCAGGATCATCTCTTTGTTGATGCTCATACCGTCCCCGCTTCCTTGGCCGCCGGACGACCGTAGTTGGTCAACTTGTAGAACGCCTCTTCCAGCGATTCGTCGCGGCGCAGTTCGTGGTAGCCGCCGTCGAACAGAAGCCGACCCTCGTGAATGAACAGTACGCGGTCGGCGATTGCTTCCACCTCCTGAAGGATATGCGTTGAAATCAGGACGGTTTTGGACTGCGCCAACTTGGAAATATTGGTGCGAAAATCGCGAATCTGGTTGGGGTCCAACCCAGCCGTCGGTTCGTCCATAATGAGGACCTCCGGATCGTGCAGAAGGGCCTGGGCCAGCCCGACACGCTGACGGTAACCGCGCGAGAGCTTGCCTATCGGCTTCTCCAGCACTTCGCTGATAGCGCATGATTCGGTTACCGCCTCAATTCGGTCGCTGAGAGCTTGGTTGGCCATACCCCGGGCCGAGCCAAAAAACTTGAGCAACTCCACCGGCGTCATCTCATCATAAAGAGGACCGTTCTCCGGAAGATACCCCAGCCGTCGTGAAGCCTCAAGCCGCTGTGAGCCGACGTCAAGTCCGGCAATCGACGCCGTTCCTTCGCTGGGTGCCAAAAACCCGCTCAGAATGCGCATAGTGGTCGACTTTCCAGCGCCGTTGGGTCCCAGGAATGCGACTATCTGCCCGCTGGCGATTGAAAAGTTGATATCCTCGATAGCCACGAAGGCGCCGTAGTATTTGCTTAGGCCCACGGCTTCAATCATGGCCGGGGTGGATGCTTCGTTCATAGTCTTACCTCGTGTTTTTTCAGCACCATCACCAATGAAACCTGATAAGTGTGTTCCAGATCTGGCTCTTTTTTTTCAAAACAGGGTCCAAAATATACCCGTTCGGGTTGCCTGTCAATAGCCAGAATTGGACCGTTGCACTGCTGTCGGGCGCTTCAGTCGCCTCAAATTTATTTATATTCGTTTGTCGAATTGAAGTTCCAGACAACCACAAAAAAAGCTACTCGGAGCAGGTAAGGCGCAGACCTTTTAGCAGTAGGTCAGAAGCCCTGTGCTCCGGACACAGATTGTACAGTGGTGTTGGGCGACCCCGCCCGACACATTCGGTAGGTCAGGACCCCTGTGCTCCTGACTCTTGGTCACCGTCAGGTGCGTAAAGGACCTGACCTACAATACTGCCCTCTGGCAGTCAGGCGAGTCGCCTGACTGCACCTGCAATTTGAACTTCCCGACGACCACAAAAAAAAGCCACTCCTTAAAAGGAGTGGCTTACTAATCGCATCCGTAGGGCAGAACCGCTTCTGGCTCTGCCGTTCTCATTTGTCGGAACCGCTAATCCGCCGCGGCGGACGACCTACACAAGTAATGAATCGCGGGGTTACTTCAGCAACATCATTTTCCGCGTTTGGGAGTACCCTGTCGTTTCCAACCTGTAAAAATACACTCCGCTGGCTGTGTTACTACCGTCGAAAACGGCAGAGTGAGCGCCCGCTTCGAGATGACCGTTGACCAACTCGGCTACTTTCTGACCCATGACGTTGTAGACAGCCAGTTTCACCAGTCCGCCAACCGGCAGGCTGAAGTCTATCTGCGTGTCCGGGTTGAACGGGTTCGGGTAGTTCTGGTGCAGAGTGTATGTGGATGGTGTCACGGCGCCCTTGAAAGCGTTCTTTATCAGCACACCTTGAGCCCGCCGCCCGTCGGCAGCCACCAGCGCCGATCCGATCTCCCATCTACCCGGAATCTCAACGATCTTTCGAATGCCGGCTTCGATGCTCTCACTGCCATCGAGATCAAGCAGTCCGATCCGCAGACGGTCGTCTACGAATCCATACAGTAAATCCAGGCGGTCACCCATCAGATTGACCGGCTCTGCGACAGTCTCGCCAACCAGCCGGACTTCCAAGCCTCGAAGTACCTCAGGCGCTTCGAGAACGATTGCTGTGCTACCGTTTTCGTAGACAGCAGCCATAGTGATAGTTTCATTGATGGCTATCTTCGGGCCGCCCTCGCCGAGGCATCCGCACACCGGCGCGGCACCGCCCTGGAAGAAGTAGTCGACGAAGTACACCAAATCGGCGATGTTCGGCCCGGTGCAGGAACCGTTGACATCCATGGAGTTCATTATTGCCGGCGGAGGACCACCATTGAACATGAAGTCGACCATGTAAACGAGATCGCCAATGTCCACGGTACCGCTGCCGTCCATGTCTCCGGGAGTGTATGGCGGCACTTCGGTTACATCTCGCTCGCGGTCGAATCCAGCTTCAACGTCCAGGCCGTCGACATCGGCAAACAGCAAATTCCTGACCGGATCATGGGACAATGCTGTGTCCCAATGGACCAAACTAGGCACGTCACACTCGGCGTTCAGCGACTTGAAGTGGATGTTGAATAAGGCGTGTTCCCCGGTCGGGATTGATGCCCCCATCGAGTTGGCCAAAGCCATATAGAGAAAACCGGAATCAGGTTCAACTGAACTGAAAGTGTAGTCCCAGTTCTCAGTTTGGAGACCGACTCTCGACAGCGAATCAACGGCAACACCAACAGGGATTTTCAACGGGATCGAGGCACCCTTGATCGGCTGCGTGAGTTTGACATGAACGGGCTGAACCATGTTCCCCGTTTCGACCGTTACTGATGGTACTACCAGTGAATCGCCTGAGCTGGGCAGCACACCCAAAATCTCGAAACAGTGAGGTCCATCCCAGGCAGGTATAACCCCGGCTGTGGACTCAAGCGCCCATAACCAATACCCGCTGGGCGGATAGAAGGCCGAGTCTAAACAGAGAACCTTGCCTTCCTGGGCGCCATCGACTTCGGTGTGGATTAACAGCGATACATTGTCGAAACCATCCTCCAGGCCCGGCCCGACCATTCGTACACCGCCAAAACCGACCGTGTCGGCTCCGAATCCGTCGCAACTGTGGTGGGTGGTTTCAAAGTGCAGCTCAAATCTGTCCCACCAGCCAAGGGCGGTAGTGTCGCCCACAGCCGGTTGCCAGGTAGCGCCATCGGGCGAATAAAGCCTGAATCCGTTGGTGAATCCTTGAACGGCATACCCGGTCATGTTGGTCATTCGAAGATGATAAGTTAGCGGCACATCCGACCACAGGCCATTGTTTGATGGACTATAACCGGAGACATGATCGAGTGAAACTGAAGCTTCACCGGGTGGCGGCTGGGCAATTGTGAAACAATGGGGACCCGCCCAGATTGGGGCAAATCGCATCTTCCCCTTGACCGACCACATCCAGGCACCGCCATTCCCGAAGAAACTAGAGTCGATACAAATCGTCTTACCTTCATCGGCGGCATCAAAAGGTCCGATGGTCGCACTAAAAGCCATTGCGTCCTCTGCAACCTCCATACCCCCCGATAGTGACATTCCGATATATCCGAACAGATCGTCACCATCCCCTCCAGGACCATACGGCTCCACCCGCTTGATTAGATCAAAAGTCGGATTATTCAAAGTGTCCACGGTAGTTGTCGGCCAGGTCGCACCGTCCGGCGAGTAAATTCGGAAACCGTTGTTAACCGCCGTAATGATTGAGTCGGTAGTGTTGATGAACCGAATGTAGAAGACGATCGGTATACCGGTCGAAATCACTCCGGGACTGACTTCTCCTCCGACATGACTCAGTGTGACCATTCCAGCGGGGTACGGTGTACAATCCGTCGGTCCCACACAGGGTGCAGGCCCACCGAAAAACAAGAAGTTCAGGTAATAATCGATATCTCCAAGATCGACCCCTGGGCAGAGATCCATGTCGGCGGCCGATGGATCAGGCGGTGGCGGTCCATTAAAGTACAGCCAGTCTATCATGTATGTCAGATCAGTAATATTAAACGTGCCGTCGTCATTGACGTCCCCACACGCCGATTTGGCCTGTGCCAGTGAAGTAACCGGCAAAGCCAGCACCAGCACCACCGTCAGGTTGAGCAGTAACTTCATCATCGTCCTGTCCTCGTCTTGTTAGTGTTGCACATATCTTCCTTCTGTGGTTAGAAGAAAGTCCTCACCTGCGAACCTATTAACAATATACCGATCCCGTGCTCAAAAGCAACCCGCAAGTGCTCCAACAGTAGGTCGACACCCCTTTGGTTTCGACATCACGCGCTTCGCGTGATTCTCGTGTCCACCGTCCCAAACAAGGTTTGAGACGGCCACCCGGAATGTCATTCTGGCGGAGGCTAGAATCCAGTCTTCGAATATAGAACTGGATGCCGGATCAAAGTCCGGCATGACAGGCTTGGATGTTGTTCCCCGTCCCAAACAAGGTTTGAGACGGCCACCCATAATCGTTCTCGCGTTCGTGGGCGGCAGACGTCCACATCTGCCGCCTGATGCGTCCTGGCGGAACCGCCAAGAGGGTTCCGCCCTACGTTACTTCTGACAGGAGCAGTAGGTCGAAACCCCTGTGGTTTCGACATCACACGCTTCGCGTGGTTCTATGGCTTTGTATTGGTGGTCAAAGAAAAAACAGGCCTGCCTGTCGAAACCTCGCCCTTCGACTCCGCTCAGAATGATGTTGGTTTGACTCATGCTTCGACTGCGCTCAGCATGACATGAGGAGGCCGCGAAGCGGCAAAAAAGTGATTTATCACCCTTCGACTCCGCTCAGGGTGAGGTTGCAAGCTAGAAAGCGATTTATCGCCGCGAAGCGCATAAGGGTGATTTATCACCTAGGGACAGGCCAGCGGCGCCGGACCGCCGGTGAACATATAGTCGACCAAATAGACCAGGTCGGCAATGTCGATAACATCGTCACCGTTGAGGTCGGCTTCCTCGTCATTGAGCGGAGCCGGTCCACCGTTGAACATCCAATCGACCATATAGACCAAATCGGAGATATCAATACTGTCTCCAACGTCGCCATCAACATTGCCACGAAGCCCAATGCACCCCCCACAGGGGTCGAGGTAACAGTAGTTGAAATCACCCTGGTACACTGCGCCAACCAGTTCACCACAGTTGCCGGGTGTTAGGTTGAAACAGTCTTCGGCAGTACAGCATGCGCCACGCGCTGTGCTTACCTCACAACAACTGGGAACAGGGAAGCCGTTTACAAACACACTCATTCCGAATACGAAGTAATCTTCATACATCTGAACATCTTCGTGATCGATCTGACAATCGCCGTTCATGTCGGCGGAGTAAGGCACCGGTGGCGCCGGGCCGGTCCCCTCAACGTAGTCAATCAGGTAGGTCAGATCGCTGACCGAAAGTATGGCGCCGTCGTCATTGACATCGCCGGTGGCAAAACAGGTGGGTGCGGTGTAGTAGAAGGAGTAGATTTCAGAGTAGTCTGATGAATCTCCGACTGAGGTGCGGAAAGCTTTCACTCGCCAGAAGTAATCTTCACCCGGTACCAGCGGCGGACCGTAGTTGGGAACCTGGTTACTGGCCGTGCCGGCCACGAAAAGATAACTCGTGAAAAGACTGTCTTCTGAAAACTCCAGGCGGTAATAATCATCGTACTGCTTCCAACTGGTGGACCACTTAAAAGTGAAGGCGGAATCGGCGACCGATGCGCCGTCGGCCGGGGACAGTAGTCTCGGTTTCATGAACGGGATCGTCCAGTTGGCGCCGTAGACATCCTGGTTGCCATGACGCGTGTCGGTCCAGGTGGCGTTGATATGATCATTGAATGCGGTCACGCCGATATACTCGGCGATCAGCCCGGCTTGAGGGGATCGTTTGCCGGTGATCTCCATCCGGGGATCATCAGGCGCCGGAGTCGTGCGTCCGGAGAGTTTCAAGCTGCCGGGATCAATTGATATCTCGGAGATGCGGTGGTTGGTCGTAAAGGTGGCACCGCCGTCGAATGAGTAGGCTGCAAAAGCGTCGAATTGAAAGTGATTTATGACGTCGGTGCGCTGATCGTACCAGAGACAAACCAGAGTACCTTCCTCGTTGCAGATCAACCAGGGATGGAACTGGTCGTAGGGCGCGCCGACTCCGATATAGTCATCGTTTATGTAGACAGGGTCGGACCAGGTCGCACCGCCGGTGGTCGAACGGACCATTTCGATATTGTAGTCCTGAAACTCCCAGTTATCCGGATCCATATTGGCGTAGGCTACATAGATATTGCCATCGTGCGTCCCACCCCAAACATCGGTGGCAACTACCGGTTGGTTGTATACATTAACGCCACCGTCCACCGTCCCCCAATTGCCGACAGTATGACGGATCACTTCGGGGTCGGCGAAACTGACGCCGCCATCGGTCGACTTGGCCATCTTCAACGCCGTGAAATAGTCGCAGGTAGTTGTATCAAGGTCGCCGCCAATCCACATGACATATACCGATCCGTCGCTACCCACTGCCGGACAGGCAAACTGACCGGCGTCGAGTTCCCCCCAGCCGCAGGCCGACCCGTCCTGAGTAGGACCCACAATGACCGTGTCTTCGAAAGTCTGAGCACCGTCGGTGGAGCGGACGAACATCATGCGCGTCGGATTGGGGAAACGGGCCCAGGCGACATAGTAGTTGCCCGAATGGGGACCGTTGGTGCGGTCGACAACGGTGAACTGCTTATCCTCGAAGTACGGTCCCACTGTGTCAACCAGTGTGACCGGACCGGTCCAGCTTACTCCTTTGTCGGTCGATCTCAACACCGAGATATATGATGAATCCCAGATAGTCGTCGCACTCGGCTCGTAATCCAGCACACAGAGATAGAAGTTGCCGTCATTGTCGACCGTCAGGCAGGGGTCCGACTGTCTGGACAACACTTGCATGCTTGGATGGATCAGCGAGTCAATCCAAAAATCGTTGGCTAACCACGAACGACCGATCCCAACCTGGCGATAGCCCAGTCTGAAATCGCGCCAGACTGCAATGATGACCGTTGAATCGGTCGGACAGGTCCATATCTGCTCTTCGTTCTGAAGTTCCGGGGCGAAAGAGCTGATTCTATAATTTAACGGGATCGGTGGCTGAGCCGCCGCCGATACAGCTAGCGCCATAATGCCGAGGGCAATTAGAGTGGTTGCCGGTTTCATCGTGTTGTTCCTCGTATGTGCAAGTACGTTTGCGGTGTGTACCTTCTGCCTTTGTGTACATACCAAATATACGGGTTAAACCGTTCTTTCAAAGAGATTTGATCGGTCGGAACGGGTGACAGTCGTTGACTTCATTGGGTGGCACCCTCAAAGCCTCTTTGGGGGTGTTTCTGTTGTTTCCCCGTCCCAAACAAGTTTTGAGACGGCCACCCGACCGAAGACACAGATGGCTGGGTGGCCCGGACGTTCGTCCGGGTTTCAAGATTGGCATATCCGTTGGTTGGGTAGAACATAAGCAATCATTCCATATTGTTCATCGTTCCGCAGGGTCCTTTCCGCCTTGGCGGATGAGACCCTGCGGCTCAGAAGAGCCAATCTTTCCAAATGGGAATCGGCCCCCTCTTATCAGTCAAGTATGACGAAGCACTTGACCACTCCCAACGCTCCGCCTGAACACAAAGACCGGCCTTCCCTGGGTTGTTATGTATGTATTCCAGTTTTGTTCGGAAGACTATCTCAGATTCTATTGCTTGTCGATCGTAACCGGTTTCCCAAATCGAGGACTTTCCAGGGGCGCCGATGTTGAGTCCGTGCTGGGCCAAATACTTCTTGAAGTCACGCATGAAGGCCGAAAGATGTTTGCCATCTATAACAATTAGAAGGTGTATGTGAGTTGGCATGAATACATAGCCCGGCAGGAGAGCGCTGTACTTTTCCATGTAGAACTTCAATGATTCGGCAATAGCTTCGTAAACACCCGGAATGTCTCCGTAGCGTTCGTGGCGAAAGAAAGATGTGGTCACAAAAAAACACGAACCATGACCCTGTTCTTTGAAGCGTAATCCCATAGGTCGAATAAGCTGTCGGGTCACAATTTTGGCAAGCCAAAATCAGGACCCAACAGAACATTGCGGGTGGCCCGGACGTTCGTCCGGGTTTCAAGATAGCTTCGATGGTGATCAACCTCACGCTGAGCGGAGTCGAATCCTGCCCTTCGACTGCGCTCAGGGCGGTCCTTCGGACCAGTGGTTTCGACCTACCCAACCAGAGAGCGATTCATCGCAACGTGATGTATCACCGCGAAGCGCAAAAAACAGGATTGCCTGCTACAAACAGGCCACCGGCGCCGGTCCATCGTTGAACATAAAGTCGACGACATACACCAAATCAGCGATATCAATCTCACCACTACCGTCCATGTCGGCCTCACCCGTACACGGCGGCACCGGTCCGTCGTTGAACATAAAGTCAACGAGATAGACCAAATCGGCGATATCGATTCCACCGACATTGTCGACGTTACCTCTCAGCTGGCAGCACAGCGCATCGCACACATCGCCGATACCGTCATTGTCTTGATCGGCCTGGTTCAGATTGGTAGAGTCGGGACAGTTGTCGCACAAATCGCCCAGGAAGTCACTGTCGGAGTTCTGCTGATCGGGATTGTGGGTCTCGACACAGTTGTCGCAGTAATCACCGACATCATCGCTATCGTGGTCTTCCTGAGCCGGGTTACCATCATTGACGCAATTGTCGCAACTGTCACCGACGTTGTCCGCATCCAGATCGCTCTGATCAGCGTTGGCCAGCAGCGGACAGTTGTCACACAGATCGCCGACATCATCGCCGTCGGCATCAAGCTGATCGGGATTGGCGGTGTTGGGACAGTTGTCATCGAGATCAGACACGCCGTCATCGTCGGCGTCGAAAAAGAGCGGGTTGTAAACATGAACAGCCAGTTGATCTCCGTCGCGACTCAGCACCTCGACTATGATGCCGGTGGGTCCGGAGTAACCGTCGCTCGACGGCGTCGTCCCGGGTCCAAAAATAGACTTACCAGGTACTTCGTTCGTAAAAGGAGCGCCGATCCTGGTTTCGTAGGGATACCACCAGTCGGCGCTGTCACTCAGTACGCCGCCGGGGTTGTTGGTGTAGTCCATCGATGGATTGTACCCTGCGTCTTCCAGAGCTACCATGTAGTTAGGGAAGTCCGGCCAGCCATCGTTGGTCATATACCAGTGAACTGAGTCGTGAACATGGGTAATGATCAGCCCGCTGTTCAGAGTGTCGGCCCCGAACGACAGGTCGGGCCAGAGCCAGACAGAATAATCGCCATCGAAATGGTCAAACTGGGCTGTCGATTGAGCGTTGCGATACTCAAGCAGAAAGTACTCACCTTCTGCAACATCAATCGGAAGTTTGAACAGCGAGTTGTTTTGATGGGTCTCTATGTCGTTCATGATTATCGTCGTATCGACACCTTCGAGTACAATCGGTTCGTTGTAGCCCAGCTTGGCTTTGCACCAACCGCTGAGATGCGGCACCGTTTTGCCGCGATGCATCTTCTGGTATCCCCCGTAGGCCATGATGCAATAGTTGACCATGGGGTGGTCATTGGCATCATTCGGAGTGGTATAAGTACTCAGGTCCAGCTTGGCGTCGTAATCATAAAGGTCCGGCAGTCCCATGTTATGTGTCAGTTCATGAGCAAAGACCCTGATGGCGTTGAGGCTGTCTTCGCCTGAGTAGAAAATCGGAAAGGTGGTGTCCCTCAATGGCTGCAACTCAGGCGATGTATTCCACCTGGTAACATACATGCCCCCGTCGAAAGGCCCCGGCGCATTCTGTGCACTGTAGCCGGTGGCAAAAGACCAGATGTCCGTCGGGTCATGACTGTCTTCCTGACCGGTGCCGGACCGGACGATGACAACCGCGTCGACATAACCGTCATTGTTGCCGTCATACTGCGAATAGTCGATCGCAGTGTCCAGCGAGTATATTATGTCGGTGACGAACTCGTAGAGATTGAAATTGCCACCGCTGTAAGACCCACCGTTCACCCAGCCGTAGCAATCACCGTCGACCGCCTGTGTGCCGTATGAGACCTCATCGAAAAAGTCCGCCATCGATCCGGACGCCCACTCGTTGCGCGAGAACAGAAGGGTATCCATAGTCTCTTTCGAGTAGGTTGCCGGGCGGTCATCCCAGTCGACCAGTATTGCCACCACTTTGACCGTATCGCCATCGAAACGGAATGATTCGATTTCCTGACGCTCAGTTCTGCTCAGCAGCGAGGTTGGGTCACCGCCGAGGGTCTTGGCGAATTCGCTCGGTGGTAGATCATGAATCAGCGCCGGACGGATTTTCTCGGCGCTTGAGGAAGCGACCAGCAGACCGGTGCAAAGAAGTGACAGAGAGATGGCTTTGACGAATTTCACGGTGGGACCTCCTGGTTTGTCTTCGGCCGCCATCCTGCCGCAAGGTTTGTACTGGGCGGCTTGGTGACGGATCGCAACGGATGTAACTTGCTGTAAATATACCGTAAAAGCTCCACACGGCAAGGTGTAATCGGCCAGGAACAGGGATGATGCGGACCAGTTGGGTTTTGTAGAGAAAAAGCGGCCGCCCGAGGGGCAGGGCGGCCGCTTTGGAAATGGGAGGTATAAAAAACAGGGGTCTTTAGTTGTTGGTCTCCAAGGGCGCGATGTCACTGAGCATTTGCTGAACGGTACGCGCTCCGGCAGCATCCGGAAACGACGCCATCTCCAAAGGGATGACATGATCGCCGGAATCTGAGCTAACCGACTGAAAACTGCTGCGGATTATCTCGGCCACACGACGGCCGGCTACTTCGGCCCCCTGGCGCGGCGTTTCCGGCAGCAAAACAGCCACTTTCCCGGTTTCGACTAAAGCCGTATAATCGACCGAACGGGTATTGCCGGTGACCAAATCGACCAGCTTAGCCAGATCGGCAATCTCGCCTCCACCAGAATCGGCCTCGATCGAATTGAGATCAAGTACTATCAGGGAAACGAATATCCTGTAGCGCTCAGCGCGTTGAAGTTCTCTTCCAACACGTTCCACAAACGGCTTTACATCGGCTGCTGTTGTCATGTTCATAATTCTATCCGCCGTCTGTCTTCTGCGACAAACTACTGTTCAATCCTTGTACAGCAAGATTCATTCCGCTATCGACTATCGACGCTAATCTGTGGATAACCTATTTCAACCATGACCGGAAGGACCCTTTTGCCCTTGTTAGCCAATGCAATACAAGCAATCCGGGTACAAACTTTGTCAACAGGGCTGCGCCAAATATGGACCCTCACTTTCCGCGAGGCGCATTCAAATGCACAAAAATTGCACACTTTTTGACATGGCACGACTATGGACAAGCCAGGATCGGCCTTGACCGAAAAGTCTCAAATACTGTGGCAACCTTAGGAAGAATCTACTTGGTGGCGTTGAGATTGTAATCTTTGATTTTGTAAAGGAGCGAGCGGTAGCTGATCTCCAGCATTTCCGCGGCTCTTCGGCGGTTCCAGTTGGTTTTGGTAAGCACTTCGCCGATCAGCTTCTTCTCTTCGTCGGCAATGATTTTCCCAATCCTGTGTTTGAGCGAGTATCCCTGATCGGCCGAAGACGAAACACCGGCCATCTCGGGCACCAGGGACGGCACAGCTGTTTCCGAACCGGGTGAGCCGATTGTCTGATGGGCAGTGGCTGCTATCAGATCGGTGACGATTGACTCATCTTCGCGGACCACCACCTGTTTGATCATGTTTTCCAACTGGCGTACATTGCCCGGCCAGCCGAAAGACGTCAACTGATTGATGGTCTCCGAAGACAGATGCGTGATCTCTTTTTTGTACAAGGCGGTGTACTTATCCAGGAAATGATTGACCAGAAGCGGTATATCCTCCGGTCGCACTCTCAGAGGCGGCAGAAACAGCGTGATCTCATTAAGACGGTAGAACAGATCATCGCGGAATCCCCGTTCTTTGATAGCTACCTCGAGATCGCGGTTGGTGGCGCAGATGATTCGGACATCGACATGGATATTACTGATCCCGCCGACCCGCACGAATTCTTGCTGTTCCAGCACCTGCAACAGCTTCGACTGTAACTCCATCGACATGTCACCGATTTCGTCGAGGAAAATAGTGCCCTTATCGGCCACTTCAAAACGACCCTGTTTGGTCTTATGGGCGCCGGTAAAGGCTCCCTTCTCGTAGCCAAACAGCTCCGCCTCCAAAAGATCGCGGGGTATCGCGGCGCAGTTGACCTTGATAAACGGACGGTCGGCCCGCCGGGATAGCTGATGCAACGAACGGGCGGCTATTTCCTTGCCGGTACCGGACTCGCCGCGGATCAGCACGGTCAACTCCGAATCGGAGACTTGCTCGATCACCGATTTTACTTTCAGCATCGCGCCGGAATCGCCCACAAAGCCTGAGTAGGCGTCGTCTCTGGACTGAAGCTCGGTTTTGAGTTCGCGTACTTCGGTTTTCAGACGACTGCGCTCCAGGACACCATTGATATGAATCTCGATTTCCTGAACATCGAACGGCTTATTGATAAATTCAGCGGCACCGAGCTTGACCGAATCGACTACGTACTGCGTATCACCGTGGCCGGATACCATAATTACTTCGGGGCGGCTGTCGGCTTTGTTGAGCCGTTCGAGTACTTCCAGCCCGCTCATTCCGGGCATTTTGATATCCAGCAAGATCAAGTCGGGCGTCTCGGTTGAGACCATCTGGATACCTTCGATACCGTCGCGGGCCGAGATAAACTCAAACCGCTTGGAGAGTCCTTCTTGCAGTATCCAGGAGACTTTGGGGTCGTCGTCGATGACGAGTATTTTGATTTTTTCTTTACTCTTGGCCATAGTATAAAGTCGCTATCTGCCTGAATTATCGGCAAAAGCGGCTCTTAATCAAGTCCCATTTACGTTTTTCTTGCTTATTTCCCGCAAAACTCTGCAAATGGCCGGAATGAACAGCGTGTGACCCCTCTTTGTCATTCTGGCGAAGGCCAGAATCCAGTTTTTCAGGTAGGTCGAAACCCCTGCCCCGAAGGGGTCGCGAAGCGAGGTTTCGACATTAGCCATGCTTCGACCCCGCTCAGCATGAGGTTGGACCGTCCGGCGCATTGGAAATGGGTTCGTTTTGGCCCTTTTCAAGTTTGCATATTGTCTTTTCCCGCTTTTTTGAGGAATCACCGACCTGCAACAGACCCCTTCCGCAAGAGTACCGTAGCGGTGCTTTGCGAGTAACAGGTAGGATTATTGTGTGGAGTCGAAGGGTGGCGGCGTCTGAGACCCAACCAACTCGTTAATAAACTCCATGATCAGCCGCCGCAGCTCGATGGTTAATGAATCGCCCGGAGCGTATTTCAGGGAGCTGTCACAACTGTTGAGCGCCTCCTCAAACCGAAGAAGAATGGCTAGAGAAGTGGCTCGGCCCGTCCAGGCTTTGTCTTGTTCAGGATCGGAAGCCAATGCGCTATCGAAACTGGCAATCGCTTCCTCGTGACGATCGAGCATGACCAGACCGTGACCGCGGCTGCGCCAGGCTTCACGAAAGTCAGGCTGGTAAGCCAGAGCGCTGTCGTAACTGGCGATTGCTTCCTCGTAACGTTCCAGTTCGTTCAGGTCACGACCCCGGGCGAACCAAGCCTTATCGAGACTAGGTTCAAGGGATAGGGCATTATCGTAACTGGCGACCGCTTCTTCGTAAAGGTCAAGGGCACCGAGAGCACGGCCACGGCTGTACCAGGCATCGCTGCGGTTGTGTTTGTAGGCCAGTGCACTGTCATAACTGGCAATAGCTTCTATGTAACGATCGAGTTTGCCCAGCGCGATACCCCGGTTGTACCACGCTCCATGATCGTCACGCTCATAGAACAGAGCGCTATCGAAACTGGCAATTGCTTCCTCGCCGCGTCCGAGTTCGGCCAACGGGATGCCGCGATTGCTCCAAGCTTTAACCATGTCTGGTTTGTAAGCCAATGCACTGTCAAAACTGGCAATAGCTTCCTCGTGACGATCAAGTCTGCCGAGAGCAACACCGCGGTTGTTCCAGGCATTATGGTCGTCTGGTTGGTAAGCCACAGCACTATCGGCGCTAGCGATGGCTTCTTCGTGAAAACCGAGGTTATTGAGCGTACTACCGCGGTTGGTCCAGGCAACATGTGACTGTGGACTGTATGTGACGCAACTGTCGAAGCAGTTGAGCGCGAGCGTGTTCTCCCCTAGCTTGGAGAACGCAACCCCCTTGTAGAAAAACACCTCAAATCGCTGGCTCAGGTCTTCGCCTGCCGCTGTGAGTGCATAGCCGAGATGAGTTAGCGCCTCATGATACTCTTCCAAACCGATAGCCACTTTGCCACTGTCGAGCGCCGTTTTGACGATCCCCTCCAGGCACTCCGCCTGCTCATAGGCGAGGGCTTGGCATTCGGGATCAGGATCTGCTTGACCTGCCGATTTCTTAATGAGCGCTTCAAGGCTGTCCATTTTGCAGGTCATCTCGTTACCGAGGCTGTCAACTTTGCCAGATATGATGGTGTCTACATCGGCTGGGGTAGCGGGTTTATCCGATGGCCAGAAGCCCACGAAGGCTATCAGCACGCCGATGGCTTCCACGACTATTCCCAGAATAATGCCGCGCCGCGCCGGCCACTTACGCAGTTTACCTATCTTGATGACCAAACCGGCCACGGCAGTCGTAAAGAGCAGAATCGATATGATCAATCCCAAACGTCGACCTCCTACCCTGCAGTATAGCGGACGGCGAGGACAGGGACAATGCCTAAGTTCACTGTGCGCCATGACTCACGCAAATACACCACCAACTCCCCCTAAAGTGCGCCCACGCAACCATCCATAAGGAGCAGGAAATGGATACCAGTACAAAGCAATCCGCCGCACCCCACACCGCCAAACCGGTCCAGCCTCGTAATCACCATCGATTCTATTTCCCCAGAACAAAAAACACGCCAGACGAACCCATTTGCTCAGGGGGGCTGGCCGGAAAAACGTTTTTCCGTAAAACGAACCCATTTCCCCCGTGGCGCACGAGGATGTACACCACGCACGAAAAACTCGGCCTGACCTGAAACCCGGACGAACGTCCGGGCCACCCAAATACTGAAGGCAACGGCTATTTTCTTCATCCCCTCTTGAGAGGGGAGGCCCCGCCGAAGGCGAGGACGGGGTGTGTTCTTCGAAAGGAGATGCGGATAATAGAACTATCGATCAGTCATTAAGAACTCCCACAGCAAGCTGTGGGGCACCCATTCATGGGCAGGCAAGCCTGTTTATGTCTGATACGGGAAATAGAGCGTAAAGGTAGAGCCGTCGCCGTCGGTCGAAGCAACCGATAAAGTGCCGTTGTGCGCCGAGATGATCCGTTCCACCACGGCCAGACCCAGCCCGGTGCCGGTCTCTTTACTGGTATAGTAGCGGTCGAAAACTTTGGACAGGTTCTCTTTGCGGATACCTATCCCGGTGTCGATAATTTTGATCGCAAGATAATCGGTCTTCTTATGCTCCGGCTGTTCGATCATACCCTTGACCGACAAGGTGCCACCCTCGGGCATGGCATCGATCGCATTCATAAACAGATTCAACAACGCTTCCATGATCTGGTTGCGATTGACAATCTGCTCCCAGTTGGCCTTGGCGAAATGCGAATTGAAACCGACCTTGCTCTTTTTCAAGTCCGGCCCGACCAATTCGGCGGCCCGCTTGACCACCACGCGCAGGTCCACTTTTTCTGTAGCGTACTTGTTGGGGTTGGAAAAGTCGACCAGCTCGCGGACCAGTTCGTTCATGCGATGAATCTCGCCCTCGACCATCTTCATAAACTCGGCTTCCTGAACCTGCGGCCAGCGTTTCTTGATGATTTGAAGACCGCCTTTGATCGAGGTCAGCGGTTTGCGCAAATCGTGCGAGATTTCACTGATCATGTTGCCCATAGTCAACAGCCGGGTGGCGTTCAAAAGGGACTTTTCCCGCTCAAACAACAAAGCCGCCTGTGAGATGACCAGTTTGGCCAGCGAGATATCCTCGACACTGTATGGCGACTCGGATTCGGCGCCCACACAAAACAGATGGGCCAGTTCGCCGTACTTGATGATCGGTACGGCCATGAAAGCAGCTTTTGGATCAGGGAGGTGATCGTTTTTGGCCAGGGCTTCGGCCACTTGCGAAGAAATCTCGGCCACGTTGCTTAGATCCATTGTTTCAAGGTCCATCTGGGTCAATGAGACGGTGTCGCGGTTGACCCTGGCCAGGTCAATGCCGCCCGAGTCGGTCAGCGGAATCTTCTCGGTGCCGGACGCGCCGCCCAGCACCAGCGTGCGGTTGTACGAATCCCAGTCGAACCACAGACCGTAGTCGGCCGGGAAGACCCGTTTGAGCTTATCGGTAAGAATCGACCGGAACTGGTTGAGCGATTGAATCTGCGGTAGTTCGCCGGCCACTTCGTGCAAAAGCTCGAACTCCACCAGCCGTCGTCGATTTTTCTCGAACTGGTTGGCATCATCGACGGCCACGGCCGCCTGGGCGGCGAAAGTGGTCAGCAGTTTCAGGTCGTTTTCATCGAAAACGCCGCCGTCCTCTTTGTTGGCCATGTTGATGACCCCGATGACGCGACCCTTTATTACCAACGGCGCGCACAACAACGACGCCGCACCGTACCGTTCACGATTGATGCGGCCAAACTGTTGGTGCGACTCTACATCCTCGATCATCAACGGCTCGCCGGTCTTGGCCACATGTCCGGCAATCGATGTACCCACCGGCAACCGGGTCTTGGCCACCACCGAAGGCTCCAGCCCGATGGCCGCTTCTATGGTCATCGTCTCGCCGTTCTCCTCAAGTAACATGATCGATCCCACTTTGGCTTCGGTAACCGACGAGGCCAGGACGACAATTTGTCTGAGCAACTCCTGGAGGTTGGCCGTTGAACCGATCGATTTGCCTGCTTCATAGAGCGCGTTGAGTTCGTTGATACGCCGCTCCTGGAGCATGGTGGAGATTTTCAGCCGTTCCAGGAGGCTCCGTCTGTCGAGGATTGAACTCCGTCGTTCGAGAGCACGCCTGACCGCCAACTGGAGCTTGGCGAACTCGATCGGCTTCATCAGGTAGTCGTAGGCGCCGCGAGCCACCGCCTCGACCGCCGAGTCCAGAGCTGCATAACCGGTCATAAGGATGACCGGGATTTCCTCGTCGACTTCCTTGACGATGCTGAGTAAGCCGATGCCGTCAAGTTTGGGCATTTTGATGTCGGTGATTACCAGATCGGTTTTGTGTTTGCGGATCGCCTCAGCCGCAGCCGGGGATTCCTGATATGCGTCAACTTCGTAACCGTCGCCGGTAAGCAGCTTTGTCAACGAGTCGCACATGCGCTTCTCGTCGTCGACCAAGATTATTCTTTCAGCAGTCTTTTGCATTCTGATCCTGGTTGTCATCGCCGGCGGCCGGCAGGTCGATCTGGAAACAGCCACCGACGTCTGTGTTCCTATAGGTTATCGACCCACGATGCCTTTTAATTATACCATAGCAAACCGAAAGCCCCAGGCCGGTCCCCTTGCCGGGTTCTTTGGTGGTGAAAAACGGTTCGAAAATCCTGGGGATCAGTTCGGACTGAATCCCCGGTCCGGTATCGCAAAAAGTGACTTGGACATGCTTCGGCGAAGTTCGAATGGCGACCTCCAGACGCCCGCCCGCCTGCATCATGTCAACGGCGTTGATAATGATGTTCAAGAACACCTGTTTGAGATTCTCGGGTACACCGCTCACTTCGGGGCAGTCGCAGCTTAAGTCTCTCACTACTTCAATGTTGCTCGAAGTGAGTTTTCTGTCCATCAGTTGCAGGACCTTTTCGATTAGGCGACAGACATCGACCGGCACATATTTTAGTCCGCGCGGGCGATGGAAATCAAGAAGTTGTCTGACGATGCCCGCAATCCGGTCGATCTCCTCGCTGACTACATCGACATACGAGGTTGCTTCGACATTGTACGACTCTGCCCGCCTGATCAATTGCAGATAGTTCTTGATAATGCCGAGCGGGTTATTAATTTCATGCGCAACTTTGGCCGACATTTCGCCCAGAGCCGCAACGCGCTCCGTCTGCACCAGCTGTTCCTGGGCTTCTCGTAACTGACGGGTGGCCATCTTTTCGGCCGCATAAAGGCGTGCGTTTTCAATTGCCACCGATATCTGGCTGCCGAGCACGGACAAAAACTCAATGTCGTCCATCTCAAACATGCGGTCGGAAATCTTGTCGGAAATGACGAAAACTCCGGTCAGTTTCGATTGATATAGCAGCGGAACAACCAGCCCGGGATGGAATCCTTCCAAAATGAGCTTTTCATCCTGCTGAGCTGTTTTGTCGATCAGTTCGCCTGTGGGCAACGGACGGTTGAGACTGGCAAGATAGGACAACAGCGAAGAACCGGCGGTGAACGAGCGATGCTGGTTGGCTGAATAGTTGGCGCCCCTGGCCTTGGCCTGGACCAGTCGGGTGGGGTCTTCCTCCGCCGGCAGATAGATAGCCGCCCTGGATGCGCCTACCTGGGCCAGGGCCGTCAGGATGAAGGTGTCCAGCAGCGTGTCGTAATCAAGGACGGAATTGAAATTGCGACTGATCTCAAATACAGTATAAAGGTCAAAAATCTTTCGCTTCAGCTGCCGGTTGGTCCCGGTCAGGGAAGCGACTTTTTCGGCGAACTCCTCAAGCTTCAGAACCTCACGAGCTGTGGAAGAAGGGTCGTTCTTCACAGCTTGGTTCGCCTTGGGCACAGAAGATGAGCTGTCCTTTTTCTTGTTAATGTCGGCGCACATGGCTATTTGAGTTTCTCAAGGTACTCCCCGACCAGATAATGGGAGCCGGCAACAACTATAGTATCGTCAGGCCGGCACCTTTTCACAAGGCGCTGGAACGCCGAAACAAGACTGCCGGACTGATAGACCGGTACACCGGAAAAGTCCACTCCACTGGTCAACTCATCAAGATCAGCCCGGCGTCTGGTCTTTAGGGGTACCAGGTGGAACTCAAGGGCGATCTGATTCAGCAGGCGGAACATCTCCCGATGGGGTTTGCGCTGGACAAAGCCGGTTATTATGTGCGCTTTTCGCCCTTTGAAGCGAGCCCCGAAAGTCTTTACAAAGGCTGCGACGCCGGCTGCATTGTGACAGACATCTAAAACAACGGTCGGTTGGCCACGGCGTTTGAGTACTTGAAACCGGCCCGGCCATTGGACCTGTCTCAGACCCTTTCGCATGGCCTCAACAGGAATGGAGATGCCGAGTTTGTCGATTATGCTCAGCGCTTTCAGGGCCAGCGCGGCGTTGGTAAGCTGATGGTGACCGGCCAGCGCGGTGGACAGTTTTGTCAGGCGCCATCCGTTGGCTTGAAAATCGAAACTTAGCTCTGACGGGTGGGTCTTGAAATCCGAACTGGTCAAACGGTGCATCGGTGCGCCCAGTTCTTTGCAGCGCCGTTGAATCTCCAGGCGAGCAATGTCCGGCAAGAGGCTGATCAGGTGAGCAGCGGAGGGCTTAATGATTCCGGCTTTTTCGTAGGCGATCTTTCTGAGCGAAGTGCCGAGGATTTCGGTGTGGTCGCGGCTGATATCGGTAGTTATTGTCAGGATCGGCGCCAAAACATTGGTGGCGTCGAGCCGACCGCCCAGTCCGGTCTCGATCACGGCCAGGTCGACCCGGGCCCGTTTGAAATAATCTAAGGCCATGGCTGTGATCAGCTCGAAAAACGACAACTTGCGGCGGGCCAGTTCGCGTCGGTGGCGGTCGATAAAAGCCGTTACTGAACGTCGTGGAATCATACGACCATCCACCCGCATTCTCTCGCGAAGAGTGACCAGGTGCGGGGAGGTGAACAGTCCGGTTCTGTAACCACTGGTGCCAAGGATGCCGGCTATCATAGCCGCCGTGGAACCTTTGCCGTTGGTTCCGGCCAGATGGATAGTCGGGTAGGCATGCTGCGGTGAGCCGATATCTTCAAGGAACTGCGCGATGTTCTCAAGCCCCAGCTTCATGCCGAAAAACTCCCGAGAGAGAATGAATCTTTCGGCTGAAACATAGCTATGTTCCAACGCTATTTTCTCCACATTGCGCGAAGGAGTTTGACCACGGTGTTGCGCAGGTCCTGGCGGGGGACGATTTTGTCGAGGAATCCTTTTTCGAGAAAGAACTCAGAGGATTGAAATCCCTCCGGAAGGTCCTGGCCGATCGTCTGCTGAATCACCCGCGGTCCGGCGAAACCGAGCAGGGCCTTTGGTTCTGCGATAATCACGTCGCCGAGTGAGGCATACGAGGCCATGACTCCGGCCGTGGTCGGATTGGTCAGAATGGAGATGTAAGGGATACACTTCTCCGACAGGATGGCCAACAGCGCCGACGTTTTGGCCATCTGCATCAGCGAAAGGATACCCTCCTGCATCCGAGCGCCACCGGAGCATGAGACGATAATCAGCGGTACTTCTTGTTCGATAGCCCGCTCGATCGCTCGACCGATTTTCTCTCCGACTACCGAGCCCATCGACCCGCCGATAAACGAAAAATCCATGATTGCAAACGACACCGGGATTTTTTCGATGCCGGCCATACCGGCCGTGACTCCCTCCACCGCACCCGACTTCTGTTGCGCCGCCTTGATGCGGTCGGGATATTTCTTGGAGTCTTTGAACTTGAGCGGGTCTTTTGAGGTCAGGTCCTTATCGTATTCTTCGAGTTTGCCGCCATCGAGCAAAAGACCGATATACTTGCGGCTGGAAATCCGAAAGTGAAAGCTACAGTTGGGACAGACCCACAACAGTTGCTCCATTTTTTTACTGTAGACAATCTCGCCGCACGAGGTGCACTTGGTCCATAACCCTTCCGGGATGTTCTTCTTTTCTTTGGACTCAATGCCGGATTTTGATTTCTTAAACCATTCCATAGTACAGTCACGCTTTTGCGCATCAGTCGCGCTGGTGCTTGTTACCAAGATAGTACACCATCACCTGTGCATCCTCTACCGGGTTTTGGTAGTAGTTGGGACGCCTGTACAACTGATGAAAATCGTGCTTTCTGTAAAAAGCTACGGCTTCGACATTACTGGGCCGCACTTCCAACAGAAGGCATTCACATTTTGCCTCAGTCACGATCCGTAAAATACGGTCAAGGATATGTTTGGCAACCGATTTTCTGCGATACCCTTCGGCCACAGCAATGTTGGTCAGGTGCGCTTCGACGTCGATAATCAAGTAGCACGCATAAGCCACCACCAGGCCGTCGATTTCGGCAACCAGAGCGCCCCATGAAGGTTCGGTCAGGGCTTCGGCAAAGGCACTTATCGACCAGGGATCGGAGAACAATTGTTGCTCCATGCGGCCGACCAGCGGCAGGTCTTCTTCAACCATGGGCCTGATCGTTACCACCGGGTTGTCAGTCTTTTCGGCGTTGCTCATAGCGAATCTCGGCTTGGGACTTCTGGATGTACAGAGGTTCCAGGCTGCTCAGGTCATCAAGGTCGCTGGCCTCAAGCCGGCTCATGCCGATCTCAAGAATATCCGAGGCATCAAACTCAAGACACCATGGCACCGAGGCATCCGACATAGGATTCAAGTGATCCGGCAGCTCAAAGCCAATGGTGGTAACTGAGCGCCCGGCCACAAACTGCTCGAACTGTTCCACTCGGACGGAGCGGACCTGTTCGGGATCAACGCGCCCCCGGCTGAACAGTCCAACAAAACTCTCATCGGCCTTAAACGGCACGACCACGCAAACGTCACTTGAAACCTCGCGCAGTTTGTGACAAGCTATATCAAAGAGCGACACACCGACCACCGGGATACCCAGGGCCTCAGCCATTCCTTTGGCCGCCGCCAGGGATATCCTCAAGCCGGTAAACGAACCGGGACCGATACAGACCACTATAGCATCAATCTGATCGCTCTTCGCTGAGGCGCTGTTCAGCAGGTCCTGGACTTTGCGCATCAACACTTGTCCGTGTGAGGTTCCGACGTTTTCGCTCAGTTTCACAAAACGATCATCGCCGAACTTCAGGGCCAGGTTCATCTGTGATGTCGAAGTGTCGATGGCCAGGATATGTCGGTAGGTTGCGGCCATTATGATTTCACGTGAGTTAGGTTTATCTGCCGTGTCTTTTCATCAATAATCTGAAAGTCCACCAGGTAATAGGCCGGGGGCAAACATTCGGCAGCCTTGTCACCCCACTCAACGACGATCAGACCCCGACGCCCGAGATAATCGTCCCAACCGATTTCGTATAGTTCCGACGGGTCCTGCACTCTATAGAGATCGAAATGAAAAAGCGGACGTTCACCCGGGTATTCGTTGACGACCGTATATGAAGGTGAATTGACAGTTTCTGTATCCAGCCCCAATGCCTCGGCCAGACCGCGCACGAACACCGTTTTGCCGGCGCCCAATTCCCCCTTGAGCACCAGGAGATCTCCGGGTCTCAATAGCGGGACCAGTTTGGAGGCGAGCGCCTGTGTCTCAGTCTCACCGTGCGACACGATTTTTATCTCAAATGTCAACGGCTTACCTCGGTGTCATGACGGCCAGGGGCACGACCATCTCTTCAAGTGAAACACCGCCGTGCTGGAAGGAGTTCATAAACTGACGCACCATCTCGTTGTAGTTGTTGGGATAAACGAAGTAGAAATCTTCCTTGGCGATAATGTAGGTGGTAGCTAAGGTCATCATGGGAAGACGGTATTGCGCCGGTTTCTTGATGAGTATAGAATCCTTCGGGTCGGAGTTGAGGTTGTCGCCGTACTTGTAGCGAAGGTTGGTCGAGGTCGATCGCTTGCCGTGCGCGATGGTGCCTCGCTGGCAGAGTATGGAACCATGGTCGGAGGTCACTATCACGGTAAAATCGCGCGCCGCGAAAGCCTTCAGTATGGTAAACAGCGGCGAGTGGGTGAACCAGCTCTTCATCAAAGAACGAAAGGCGGCATCATCGCCGGCAATCTCCTTCAGAATCATGTTGTTGGACCTACCGTGGGCCAGGATGTCCAGAAAGTTGAACACAAAAGTTACCATCGAACTGTCGTAGAAATCAGCTATCCGTTTGGCCAGAGCTTCTCCCTGAGAGTTGTCATACACTTTGTGATAACGCATCTTGGGCTCGAAGCGCAGACCGTGGCGAGCCAGGTTGTCATGGAAGAAGCGTTCTTCATTGCGATTAAGTGAACCCTCGTCCTGCGAGGAATAATTGTCCGGATGGGCGCGGTGAATGTCATCCGGAAACAGACCCGCAAAAAGAGCATTGCGGGCAAAAGGGGTAGCGCTGGGTAAAATCGAAAAGTACGACTCACGTTGTATATTGTAGAACTCGGCCAGCATCGGCTCCACCAGCATCCACTGGTCCAGACGCATGCAATCGACGACAACAAACAAAACCTTGCGGCCGCTTTTGGCCTCGGGCACAACGTATTTACCGACCACGTCGGGAGAAAGCACCGGGCGCTTGTCGTCCTTGAGCCAGTTGAGATACTGTTTGTCCAGATACTTGGTAAACTCCAGGTTCCACTCCTTGCGGGAACCATCAAGCATCTGCTCAAGGCCGGTGTCCGGATTGTCGTCCAATTCGAGGTTCCACGAGGCCTGTATCCGGGCCGCCTCGTGCCAGTCTTCGGGTTCCAATGCGCCGTACAGTTTCTCGTTGAACCGATTGATCTCGGAGATGTATCGTTTCATCGATGACCCGGTGATGATCTTTTTCGATTCCAGCAGTCGTTTGATCACCAACAGGATTTGTGAGGGGTTGACAGGTTTGACGAGATAGTCGTCGATCTTGGAACCGATTGCGTCGTCCATCAAAGACTCTTCTTCGGACTTGGTTACCATCACCACCGGCAGATGCGGCTGAAGCTCTTTGATTTCTTCAAGCGTGCTCAAGCCGTCCCGCACCGGCATCATTTCATCGAGAAGCACGAGATCGTAGGTATCTTTTTGCACCATGGCAATGGCGTCGTCACCGGACATGGCGGTGGCCATGGCGAACCCTTTCTTTTCCAGAAAGAGGATGTGTGCTTTGAGAGAATCGATCTCATCGTCTACCCATAGAATCTTGCGGCCGGCGGTCGGTTTGTTCATAGTCGTTCCAGTAGTTCTCAGGTTTTGGTTTCGCTGTTGAGCGGCAGGCAAATCTCAAAAGTAGTTTCGCCCGGCTTGGATTTTGTCAAAGATATTTTGCCGCCGTGGTATTCTTCCACGATCCGCTTCACCAATGTCAGTCCCAAGCCCCACCCCCTTTTCTTGGTGGTGAATCCGGCTCTGAAGATTTTTCGTGCCGCCGGTGGCGCAATGCCGGCGCCGTTATCGGTGACCTCAATGACTACTTCATCACCACTGGTGGTCAGCCGTGTGGTCAATTCCACTCGACCGCTGCGAGCCTCGACCGCCTGTAAGGCGTTCTTGACCAGGTTCTCAAGGACCCATCCGAGCAGTTCGGCATTGAAGTTGATCGACGGCAGGTCGCCGGCGTTCAAGACCAGCTTTACGCCCTCACCTTCGTAGGGCAGGCGACGTCGGTAGTACTCAAGGGTGTCCTCGGCCAGTTTGTTTAGGTCGTTTAGCACCAGGTCCGGAGCCGAGCCGATCTGTCCGAACCGGTTGGCCACTTTTTGCAAACGGTCGACATCGGCTGAGATGTTCTCGATAGTGTCGCCAAGCAAAGAACTATCAACACTGCTGGTGTCGACACCACACTCCGAGCGCATCACCTCCAGCCAGCCCATCATTGAAGTAATCGGTGTCCCCAACTGATGCGCCGTCTCTTTGGCCATACCGACCCAGATATGCCGCTCTTCGCTTTTGCGGATGTTCTGAAATCCGATGATCCCGACCAACATGAAAGCTACCACAATGCCTATCTCCACAAACGGCATCATGCGCAACTGATCGATCACCGGCGGGTCGCCATAGCAGAAGTAATTGACATAACCCTGGCCAAAGTGCAGTGGGAACTGGTTCCCCTGAGCGGTCATTCGGTCGGCGATCTTTTTCAACTGCGCTCTGGTGACTGTGGTGGTGTCGGTCAGATCAAGGTCTGGAATATTGCGCCATTGAATCGGCGTGCGGTTGGCATCGAGGACTATTATGGGGAGAGTAGCTTTTAAGATAATCTCTTCAAAAACAAACGGCAACTCTTCACCCGAAGTCGGCGAGTTGGCGGCCAACTGCCAGAGACGGACATACTTCTCCGCCTGCGTGCGGGTGTCGGTCTGAAGCTGACCGATGACATCAAATGTGTACCAGATAAAAATCGCCGATACCACCGCCACCCCACCCAGCAAAAAGACTTTCAGGAAAGTCGATTTGCCGATGTAAAGGGCGTCGATGCGGCGAGAGATTTTTGACTTGCTTGCCATCAGCCTATCTTGTCCGCTCCACCCATGTACGGCCTGAGAACCTCCGGGATGGTGATAGTGCCGTCTGAGTTCTGATAGTTCTCAAGTATGGCGGCGTACAGCCGGGCCAGCGCCTGTCCCGATCCGTTGAGGGTGTGGACGAATTGCACCTTGCGTTCTTCATCGCGGAACCGCGCATTCATCCGACGCGCCTGAAAGTCATCGAACGTCGATACCGAAGAGATTTCGATGTACTTATCAACGCCTGCGCTGTACAGTTCCAGATCATAAGTCCGGGCCGAGGCGAACGACAAATCGCCGCTGGCCAGCACCATCACACGATATGGAATCTTAAGACCTTGCAGCACTTTCTCCGCCTGGCCGAGCAATTTGTCAAACTCCTCAAGAGAGTTCTCGGGTCGACATATATGAACCAGCTCCACCTTGCCGAACTGATGGACCCGAGTCATGCCGCGTGTATCCTTGCCGGCGGCGCCTGCTTCGCGCCGGAAACAGGGGGTGTAACCGACCAGATGGATCGGAAGTTGGGTATGGTCGATGATCTGACCTTTATAGATATTGGTCAAAGACACTTCAGCCGTCGGGATCAGGTAGAGATCGTCCTCGTCCATTTTGTACATGTCATCGGCCAGCTTGGGCAACTGACCGGTGCCGAACATAGTGTCGGCGGTGACCAGAATGGGCGTGGCACACTCGACATAGCCGTCGGCCAGATGCATGTCGAGCATATAATTGTACAGCGCTCGCTCCAACCGCGCACCCATCCCCTTGAGCAGATAAAACATCGATCCGGACAGCCGCGCCGCTGCCTGGAAGTCGATGATTCCCAGTTTCTCGCCGATCTCCCAATGTGGCAGGACATCGAAATCTTGTGCCGGTTTCTCGCCCCAATCGCGCACGAACTTGTTGGATGTTTCATCTTTGCCTACGGGGACATCATCGTGGGGCAGATTGGGCACCCAGCTTAGTTTGGTTTGCAGTTCCTGTTCCAGTTCGCGCAGTTTGCCATCGAACGCGGCGATCTCTTCGCCTACTTTGCGCATGGCGGCGATAGCATCGTCGGCCGGTTCGCCCGCTTTTTTCTTCTTGGCGATTTCGGCAGAGGCTGTGTTGCGTTGGCTTTTTAGCTGTTCGACCTGGCGAATGATTTCGCGTCGGTCTTCATCCAGCTTGACTATCTGGTCGATATCACTCTTGTCGTATTTTTTGGTCAGCCCTTGTTTGACTGTGTCCGGGTTTTCCCGGATGAATCTCATGTCGAGCATAAACGTTCCTGTGTTAGGTTCCTACATTCTTAGTCGTTATTTAGCCACAAGTTCCCTCCCGCGCAACAGAAAACCCACAAGTGGGTCTTTTGGCGCTACGCGGTGATTTATCACCGCGAAGCGCGAGATTGCCGCGTCGGTCACTGCGTTCCCTCCTCGCAATGACCAGCCACCCGTCATGTCATGCCGAGCGGAGCAACCGTAGGTCGAAACCCCTGGTCCGCAGGACCGCCGTAGGCGGGTTTCGACATCCCGCGCGGCGCGGGATTCTTAGGCTTTGTCTTGTGGATGGAGATGTCGAGGTATGGGCGATTGACCCGTAGAGCAGAACCGCTTCTGGTTCTGCCACTCTGACCGCAGGGTCACACCCGCCTCCGGCGTGCAGGACCCTGCGGAACAGTCGCCAAAACCCACCGAGTCTGAAGACTCAGTGGGCACAAGGTTCAAGCCATGTCATGCCGAGCGGAGTCGAGGTATGAACGCGGTCGAAGCATGAGCCATAATCACAGTATTTGTCCCCAAAACCCCCGAATGCGATGGTCTGCACCGCCTTAACAAGCCAATATCGAATGCGAAAAAAGCTCAAATAAGGTGTTGACATCACCAAATCGGTCCGATATACTTAATAGTCAAGAATGGTTTCCGTCGTTGTTTTTTTCTATGATTTGTTTTTCTCAACAAAACTATGAATTAGCTGATTATCGGGACCGACGCGCAATTGTGCGCATTAACGGGTTTATTCCGACTGACGTTTTCCCCGTAGGGTGAGGTTTGTTGTTGGGATGAGCACAAGTGGAGTGTAGAAATGAATATCTACATCGGAAATCTGTCGTTTGATGCGACGGAAGATCAACTACGCCAGGCGTTTGAAGGCTATGGCGAAGTCTCAAGCGTCAATATTATCAAGGACAAGTACACCGGAGAATCCAGAGGATTCGCTTTTGTGGAAATGTCCGGGCAGGACGAAGCTCAGGCCGCTATTGCCGGTCTGAACGGCCAGGATTTGAACGGCCGGGCGCTGAACATTAACGAAGCACGCCCGCGCACCGAAAACCGCGACCGTGGCGGTCGTGGCGGCGGTGGCCGTGGCGGCGGCGGTGGTGGCGGCGGACGCTGGTAAACAGTGGTTTCGCTGCTGATATACAGCAGTTGTCAAAAAATGAAAGAGGTCGGCAAGATGCCGGCCTCTTTTTTTGTGCGCGAAAGGGCTTGTTGAAAAAGCCTCTGTAGCCTGTTGCGGTGGGTTCTGTCCGCCGCGGCCGACGCAAGCGAATTCGTGTGACCCGCCGCCACTGTGTCACATTGAGTTAGGTGTCGGGTCACCACTACGCCTTCGGCGCGTTCAGGACCCGACACAACAAACCACGGACTTTATCAACACTCCCCAGCGGTGCGCTTGCCTTTGAATAAGCCGGAATTGCGCTTCCCAATGCACAAGTCAGGTGCTATATTCGTCTTATAGGAGGAACGGACAGGTCGGACGGAGGAAACGAACTATGACGCAGGGAACCAGGCGTTATAACCTATGGGGCGGATCAAACCGGTGGTGCCGGATGCGATGGCCAGTAGTGTTGGCCTGCTTGGCGGTGCTCGGATGTGAGCGCAGTACGGTCGGCACCGATCAACTGGCCCAGCCGGGCTGGCAGCCGCAACACGCGACCTTTGAGGGCAATCAACTCTATGCCGTGGCTCTGGCCGACAAGAATGTCGGTTGGATCGTCGGCGGTGAAGGGGCCATCCTGCATTCTGAGGATGTCGGCGCCAATTGGAGCTACCAGAGTTCGGGTACGGTCCACGACTTGCGCGGCGTGGCCGCCTTTGATGGCGACACAGCCTGGGTGGTCGGGCAAAAAGGATCGGTACTGCGCACGATCACCGGCGGCCGGGTATGGCTCCCCTGCTTCGTCGGGGTACCAGACCACAACTACAACGCCGTGGCCTATGTTGATGCCCATCATGTCTGGGTGGTCGGAGATACCGGAACGATCATAACAACCTCCGACGGCGGCCGCAGTTGGCGCCAGGTATCCGGGTCAGTGGAGTATAATCTTCGTGGCATCGCCTTTGTTGACAGTCGGCGCGGCACGGTGGTCGGCACCGATGGGACTATCCTTGGTACCAACGACGGCGGTGCTACCTGGGAGGAAGTATCCAGCGGTACCAAGCAGCATTTGTTGTCGGTCTGTTTTTCCGGTGACAAAGGCTGGGCGGTAGGTTCAGGCGGCGCTATAGTATACACAGCCGACGGCGGCGCTGGTTGGTCGCTCCTGGAAAGCCCGGTCGGTGAGGATTTAGTCGATGTGGCTGTTTCCGACCAAGCCGACGTGTGGGCGGTGGGGCGAGGCGGCACGATTCTCTCCTCTTCCGACAGCGAACACAATTGGCAAGTCCAACCCAGCCCCACCAACCGAGACCTGTACGGGTTGTCTGTCAACTCTGGTTCCGGCTGGATCGTAGGCGCCTACACGCTGCTTCGCGCCGCCAACTCAGGCGGCTGGCTGGACAATTCGTCCGGGACATTTCCTCTGGCCACACTTGAGGAAGTTGTTTTTGTAGATGATGACAACGGCTGGGCGGTCGGGTATGGCGGCAGTATCCTTCGCACGGTCGACGGCGGCCACAGTTGGGACTATCAATCGCTGCGCAAGAATTCATGGTTCTACGATGCTCACTTTATCAACAAAGACACCGGCTGGCTGGTCGGTAGCGTGGGGCTGTTCCCTTATGACGGTCTGGTTGTCGGTACCGTTGACGGCGGGCAAAACTGGCAGCCCCAGCCCAGGTTCGACAGTGTCACATTCCGGGGATTGGTATTCGCCGATTCTACCGATGGTTGGATTGTCGGAACGGCCGAGCATGATACGCACCGCGGCATTATCTACCATACCGCCGATGGCGGTCATACCTGGCAGAAACAAGATTCTACGCTTTGGGAGCTATATGATATCGAGTTCGTCTGGTTCTACACCGGCTGGGCGGTTGGCCGTAAAGGGCTGATCGTGCGAACGGTGGACAAGGGTGCGCATTGGAGCTCAGACGGACTCGACACCACCGGCGTGATCGATCATGACGTCACACTGAGGGCTGTAACGTTCATAGACGATAACGTCGGATGGGTGGCGGGTGACGACGGTAGTGTCTATCGCACGCTGGACGGTGGAGTTACCTGGGTGAAGCAGACCACCGGGACGACACACGATCTGGCCGATGTGCTGTTTATCGATGAGCGCACCGGATGGGTAACAGGTATGGACGGATTGATCCTGTACACCTTCAACGGCGGTGCTTATTGGACCATTCAGGGAGGCGGGATGAATCGAAACCTTTCCTGTATTACCTTCATCAATGCTTACAACGGCTGGATCGTCGGCGAGAACGGCACGATACTGAAAACCAGCCTGGGTGGCCGTTGGTACGCGCGGTAGGCCTTGTTAGTCCGTAAAGCCGCACCAACCGGGCAAAAAGGACCAGATAATCCTTGACACGGGAATCCGCTTTCACTAGATTCCTGGTGGACGAGGGTTAGGAATCCAGCATCATTGGATCGCACATCTAGCTAGGTTCCTGATTACCAAGCATACAGATTATGGCTGAGAACATCCACGCAGGTGGACAACCGTTATGGTGGACCGCCGGCGCCGGGATGCAATCGCGGTGCTGGCCGAGTAGGTCCCCGAGAGGAGGTATCTTATGGGAATCGTCTTTTAAGACGTCGTTCACCGAGGTCCCGATTCGATAGCGGTACGGACCGTCAGGGCTGCACCGATATGTGCTTCGAATCGGCAAGTTCAGCAGGTTTACCAAGGCGTGGCGGTCTTGGAGCAAAGGGAGTAACACTATCATGAATCAAGATAATGGACAACTTGAGAGCGGTCATTCCGCACATTACGGTGGAATTGGCGGTGGACGCACTGGGCTGGTACTCGCTGGTCTCATGTGGTCGCTGTTCACACTGACTTTTCTTGCCGTGTCCGGGGGTGCAGCTACTCTCGGCACCGTGACAGTAACTGATAATACGGACAATGACACAGAAACGCACGCCGGGTGGAGGTGGGAGAAGGCAACTTCACACACCGTGTCCATGACACCCGGGAACTGCGGTGCCAACGTGCATCACAAGAGTATCCTAGCGATAGACGTGAGCGCCAGTGGCGGCGACCACGATGCCTCTTGGCTCGTAGACTATACCGTCCAGTTCGATGTCATCACGACACCGGGCGACGCCTACGATCTCTATATAGAAACCAGCCGCCTGATGAGCATGGTCGTCAATAATGACGGCGGCGCGTGGGCCTGGGCCGAACTCGGCGCTGTCAACGGTTCATACACCGGGCCCTCCGGCGCCGGGACACTGGATTTGGGCTCGTTTGAGGATATTGACAACGACAGTAACCATGGCTCAGACGTGTGTCAGGATATAAATGATGGTCCTGCAGTTTTCCATATCAATCACGATCAACCCTACTCTTTCGCGATCCGTTTCACATGGACCGCTCACGTAGGATCCGAGAACCAGGGGCTTATCGGTGGGGATGAGGCCGCGATCCGAGGTGGGATTGCTCAGTCCATAAGCCCCAGATTGTGGGCCGGAGATTATCCGGGCGATCCTGATCATCTCGATTGTGGTACCGGGCGTAACATTTCAACCGATGGCCACTTTGTGAAGCTGGACCTCATCAGTTCCGTGGTCGAAGGTGGTGTCACTCAGTCCATAATGAAGAAATATCTTTTCGGTCCGCCGAGACCTTGTCTTTATGAGACGTGGGGCTGGGCGGGGTGTCTTGGTGACAATTACGATGTCGATTTGTACTATACCAATTCAACCACTATGCAAGTGGTGTGCACTGATCGCATCGAGGTTCGAGATGGACGTCGCCAATGGTACACGGCCTTGGATTGTTGGGATTGCAGCGGCGACTTTGTGGCCTGGTTGCTGACCGATATCCCTGGCAAGGACGGCGGCGACGGAAACAGCATTAGCGGTACTTTTCCACTGCAGCGCGTCTATGAGATAGACAACACCCCGGCGATTGCAATCGAAAAAACCCATGCCACGCTGCAGGGGCAATATGAACAAGTCTCCATTACTATTGCCAACTCACAGCTCCTAATGGGGGGATTCGATTTCCTGATCGCTTATGATGCCTCTGCCTTGGCGACTCCCGAGGTGACACCGGGTCAACTGCTGGAAGATTGCGGTTGGGAGTACTTCACATATCGACACGGCGCCGACGGCAACTGCGGCGATGCCTGTCCATCCGGTCTGGTGCGCATTTTTGCCTTGGCAGAGACCAACAACGGCCCCAACCACCCCATCTGCTTCGGACCTCCGGATACCGACCCGCATGAGCTGGCCAACATGAGATTCCTGGTGACCAATGATCGCACATTCGAGTGTCAGTATGTGCCGATCAAGTTCTTCTGGACCGACTGCGGTGATAACTCGGTGTCGTCGGTGGACGGTGAACTGATGTTCGTTTCCGATCATGTCTACGAATTCGAGGGCACGGATATCACCGATCCCAGCTTTGGTTTTCCGACCTATTTCGGTGTTCAGTCGGAGTGCTTCGAAGGTGGAGATCCCGATAAACCGACGCCGCTGCCATTGATTGACTTCTATAACGGCGGGATCGATATCGTCTGTGCCGACTCGATCGATGATCGCGGTGATGTCAACCTCAACGGTGTGGTCAACGAAGTTGCCGACGCCGTGCTGTTCAGCAATTACTTCGTACACGGTATTTCGGTCTTTAACGTCAACGTCGAAGGTCAGATCGCGGCCTCCGACGTCAACGCCGATGGGATCGCTCTGTCGGTGGCCGATCTGGTCTACCAGATTCGTATAATCACCGGTGATGCCCTGCCGTATCCTAAACTCACCCCGATAACGGCCACGGCCGATCTTGTCAACGGTGTCCTGTCGGTGGATGCTGACATGGGTGCTGCTTATGTCGTGGTGGACAACTCTGTGACGCCTGTGTTGCTGGCTGAGTCGATGGAGATGAAATACCATTACGACGCCGACCATGATCTGACTCGCATCCTTGTCTACAGCATGGAGAAAGATCGACGATTCGCAGGTGACTTCCTCGGCGGTATCGACGGCAGCGTGATGACTCTGGAGATGACCACCTACGAAGGCAGTCCGGTGACATCCAAACTGGTGCCGGATGAGTTCGCACTGTATCCCAGTTACCCGAACCCGTTCAACCCGGTCACGACGATACCGTTCGCCTTGGCGACTTCGGTTGACTATGACCTTGTGATCTACAACTCTCTTGGTCAGACGGTGAAGACGTTCAGCGGCCACTCCGGTCCCGGTCTTGAACGCATCGACTGGAACGCCTCTGGCTACGCCAGCGGTGTCTACTTCTATCGATTGACAGCCGGTGATTTCACCGACACCAGGAAGATGGTGTTGTTGAAATAACTTCTGTGGGGCGGTTGGGCGAGGTAGCCCAACACGAAATCTCCACGTCCGGTGCAGTCAGGCGAGTCGCCTGACTGCACCTGCTAGGCAGGCTCGTTCGGTCACCCTTCGACTCCGCTCAGCACGAGGTGACGGCGCGCGAAATGCTGCAAGAAAAGATGGATGCCGGATCAAGTCCGGCATGACAGAGGAAGGAGATTGCCGCGTCGGTCACTGCCTTCCCTCCTCGCAATGACTGCCCACCCTGTCATGCCGAGCGGAGTCGAGGCACGAGCGGAGTCGAAGTATGAGCGCAGTCGATGCATGTTAGTAGAACGTTTACCCCGGGTCCAAGGGTAGACTTACCGTGAACGTCGTCCCCTGGCCCGGTTCGCTTGCTACCGTAATGTCGCCCTGATGGTCGCGCATGATCTGATAACAGATAGCCAGCCCAAGACCTGTTCCCACCCCGACACCTTTGGTCGTGTAGCCGGGATCAAAAACTTTGTCCAGCCGGTCGGGGGGAATCCCTTCGCCGGTATCGGAAACCGTAATGACACCCATTCCATCGCGCACCGCAGTTTGGATCGTGATCTCTCCACGACCGCTGATGGCTTCTTTGGCATTGGCCAATAGATTGAGGAATACCTGGTTAAGTTGACTGGGATAGCAGGCGATCCGGGGCAGGTCACCATATTCTCTGTTGACGATAATATTCTGCGCCAGTTGTCCGTGCAGCAGACCGATAGTCTCATCCAGACAGTCGTGTACATCCACTCGCTGCAACTCAGCTTCGTCCAAACGGGCGAAGCTTCTGAGTCGTTTTACAATGCCGGCAATCGAGTCTGCTCCATCCCCGACATTTCGGCTGGATGCCTCGGCCACGTCGAAGGTCTTGTCCAGATCGGTCATTCGCTTCGGATCGACCTCGGCGCCGGCCAGAAGTTGACGCAGTCGTCCGACAGCGCGGTAGGCCGTGTTGTTGTTACTTGCCATGGCGCCCAGGGTATTGTTGATTTCATGCGCAATACCAGCAACCAACATTCCCAGCGAGGCCATTTTCTCCGACTGGACCAATCGGGTCTGAGCGGTGACAAGATCGACCATGGCCTTCTGCAACTCATTGCGCGCCTGTTCAAGTTCATCACGTTGGAGCGAGATCAACTCCAGGTTTCGCCGTACTTTTCTGCGATGATAGTTGGTCGCCACCAAGGCTATAGCCAGCAGACCAAGAACGGCGAGAAAAGTCCAACGATGTCGAACCATAAAGGTCGTCAACCTGGCCAGGAATGGTTGCTCCTCAAAGTATACGACCAACGATTGAGGTTCGATCAGGTCTCTCAGCAACAGAGGTGATACAGCCAACTCCGGGTCGAAGTCCAGCCTGTGCGAATAATCATAATTAAACAGACCCTCGTACTGTGCAAGCAGGCGGAAATCCCCATCCAGCAGAAAGGTCATGCCGTCAGCCGTGGAAACAATCAGTTGATTCCTGCCGTTGTCAAGAAAACCCCCGACTTTCCAAACACTCGGTTCGGTCTCAAATTGGTATCGACCTATTTCGGTCAGCATCTTATCGTACACTATGATTTGGCCGCCTGTCGTGGTCAGCAGAATCTCGTCACTGCCGTCGGCGTCCAGATCGCCACCGATCAGTTGGCGCACGACCGGGCCCTCAGGCAACCTCAGGGAATCCAGCAGAAGCCCGTCGGTTGAAAAGAGTCGTATTAGGCTTCCCGCCTGGCCAACGGTGTCGGATTCACCAAAACAGGTGTAGGTGAGTAGTTCCTCGTCGCCGTCCCCGTCCATATCCATTGGCATTAGACCGATCTGACTGAATATCCCACCCAGCACGATGTGCCAGCGTTCATTCCCGTTTTTGTCAAGCCCGATAAGATAGGAATGTCGATCATCCATGGCATCGGTCGACACAGCATTCCCCATCGACATTACGGCAATCGCCGCTCCCGTGATCCGACCGGAAGCGTCCCTGGTAACAAATGGCCCCATCGGCAAACCGGTGATGTCATACTTCCACAGCACCGAATCGCCACGCCAGTCCAGACAGTAGTATGTCCGGGGAAGCAGATCGAAGCCTGAGAAGGCGGTCACCAGGAATTCATCCACGCCGTCGTCGTTGAAGTCCTCAGTCTTTGAGATTTTGCAGCCACCGTCCCAGCGTCCGTTGGAGTTGCTATCAACGAAAGTGAAGAGATGATGCTTGTACTCGGTCTCACCACCGACTTCAACCATCTCCACCCAAACTCCGTCCCCCAGTTGATATGTAAACGCGACTTCATACTCTCCGTCACCGTCAAAATCTCCACCCATGGGAACCATAAGGTGCCACACCCTTCGATTCACCTGATTGATTGCGCCACCTGCCAAAAGGTCGCGCCAGAAGACTATGAAACTGAGTGTATCCTCGCGCCAATGATTGGCTACTTCCCAGGCTCCCGGACGGTCCTGGCCGGGTACCGCCATCGGAGTTATGGACCCAGTACCGGATTGGAGCTTGATTACACCGTGAGTTTTGAATTGGTACGGAAGAAGGGACGCCTCTTGAGCGCTTTCAACGGTCCGCACCGCGAAGATCGCCGGAGCCGAGAGAACCAGGGACACAATTACCAAAGCAACCAGTTTCACCAACTGCCTCCTCCAAAAGTCTGACCGAATATAGTTGTCCTGCCGGATCAGGGAAAGTGAAATCATGGACTGAATACTCCTGTGAAGGGAACTGCAGGAGCGGGCATTGCTCACCAGTCAATCTCTGGGTAAAACTCCCGATAACTACAAAAAAGGGAGTATCACCTGTGCGGACGATCTACCAAAAGACAATTCCCCACACCAATTCGGAAATGGCAATTCGTGCTTTTTCTCTTATCTTTGCCCTCAGCCTCATGTTTGTCTGGGGCTGTGAAAAAGACACGGGCACAGGCAGCGGCCCGATCGATTTCAGCTACGACGAAGAATGGCCGGCCAATCTCGATGCCATCCTGACCGACACTTTTGCCGACAGCACCGACGATCAAGTGGGGTTGCCGACCTGGCAGGACGGACCACCCTATTCGGAACCGGTACCGTTTCCCTCGGTTGACGTGACACAGATAATCCTCGGCGTCGACAACGGCTTCTTGTACATGCGCGTCGATTTTGCAGGCGTCATTCCAAGTGAAACGGTGGTTATCGATTCATCGGGCGAGATCGAGCACCAGAACGTCACCAACCAGGGGATGAATATCGCACTCAACTCCGACAACGATCTGGACACCGGTGCCAATGGTGAGGGTGTCTGGGGAGTCGATATTTTCTTTGCTGTTGGCTTCACCTATGGCCAACACAGTATGGTCTACGCTAACTGGGATTTTTCGAACCACGATGTCCACCTGCACAACCAACAGCTCTACGGTGAAGCAGGACTTGGCGGACAGGGTTACGACCATGTAGTAGTCCGGTACAAGATTTCAGGTTTAGGGTCCTATTTCCCCTTGGGCACGACCATCGAATTCGGATCGTGGTCTGAGGCTGAGAGTTACAACGATGACGGAAGTCTCAAGTATCATCACTTCGCATTCGATCCGTTCACGGCTGTGACCTGGACCATCCCCAGCCAGTAAGCTTCGGGGCCGTTCGGCCCCCCGCGAGCCGCCTGACCGATAGCCTGTAAAGGCGCTCCAAGCGGCTAAAAAAGACAAAATAGTCCTTGACAAGCAGCTCCCAGTTCCTTAAGCTGTGTGCGGACGGAACTGGGAATCCATCTTCGCTTAAACATCACGCCAGGACATCTCGTCAGCACAACTCGCCAGGCCATCAAACGGCATCCCTGAATCCAGACCTGTAGGTGACCAGTCGAGATAGACGTTGTCGTGCCGGAATCACAGCAGCGTCGGTACTGGTCGAGTATTGGGCTAAGACATGAAGGGCACAGTGGACACCAGAGAAAAGACCGGATCGGCCGAGGTTCCAGAACCGACGGCTATGTCCTGGTCAGACTCCGTCGCGTTGCGGGCATGGTCGGGGGGCGAGTCGGACCGTAGCGGTCAATCGTCGATCACCGGCTGTCGTGTGAGGAACAGAACAAAGGAGTTCAATCTCCAAATGATAAGCGAACTACCAACCCAAAGGAGGCAAACGAGAGAGCTATCGATTGATGAGGCGTGGGCTTCGTCGACGTATTCGACTGAAATCGACGGGAGCTTACGCTCGGATACGGGTAGATTCGGGGGACCGGCATGGTTCGCCAAAATCAACGGACAAACTCTACAGAATAGATGCACGTGCTCACAGTCGGACCGCGATCCTCCAGTCGCAGGTACTTCTTTGCTGAGCGGATCGACGGCGCGGGCAGTAACACTAACCATTGGAGGTTACCATGCGATTCGGTAAACTCTCAACCATCCTCACGGTATCGCTGCTGGCGATCTGGGTGATACCCAGTGCGTTCGCTCAGATAGAAGAAAAGGGTGTTCCCGTGAGTTTTGGCATTACCACCAGGGCTGTACTTCAGCCTGTATCAATGCCGCCGATTGATATCCCGGCCCTCTTAGTGGAGGATAGCATACAAGAGGAGCAGGGCTACCCGTTCCGATTCGGTTACGGGTACGATGTACACTATGACCTCGATAATTCGGGCAGTTGGGAAGACTTGTCCGACGGCAGCAGATTATGGCGCTTTCGCATCGAATGCCCCGGCGCCTTCTCGATTAACCTCATCTACGATGATTTCTGGCTGCCCAAAGGCGCCCGGTTGTTCGTTTACAACGAAGACCGCAGTATGGTGATAGGCGCCTTTACTGAGGAAAACAACAAAGAATACCGCCAATTCGCCACCAGGCCGGTCAAAGGGGACGTGACCATCCTGGAATACCATGAACCGGCCGACGTCGAGCAACCCGGGATTATCAGTATCCAGCGTGTTGTACACGGCTACAAGGATATTTTCCATTGGAGCACGGTCAAAGATTTCTTAAGAAACTACGGAGATGCGGGCACCTGCAACAACAATGTAAACTGCCCGGAAGGTGACCCTTGGCATAATGAAAAACGCTCGGTAGCAATGATTCAACTGGCCGGCGGGACCAGGTGGTGTTCGGGTTCGCTGGTCAATAATGAACCTGGCGCCGACAGACAGTATTTCTTGACCGCGGAGCACTGTGGTACCGGCTTCGGAACCTGGATTTTCATGTTTAACTACCAGAGCCCCACCTGTATCAACGAGGATGGGCCTACCTACATGACGGTGTCGGGCTCTACCAATAGAGCCGTCAATGCTAATTCTGACGTCAGATTGGTTGAGATCGACGAGGCGATCCCGCCCTTGTACAGAGTGTACTACGCCGGTTGGAATGCTCTCAACCAAACCCAGACCTCGGCCACCGGTATCCATCACCCCAGAGGTGATATTAAGAAGATATCGTTTTCCACCAGCGGCACCACTACCGCCGATTACCTCGGGTCCTCCGGTTCAGGAACCAGTCATTGGCGAATAGTATGGACTGACGGTACCACGGAGGGCGGGTCGTCCGGTTCACCGCTCTTTGATCCTAATCGTCGGATTGTTGGTCAGCTTCATGGAGGCTGGGCATCCTGTACACAAATGAGCCAGCCCGATTACTATGGGAAATTCAGCCAATCAATGGACTTCGGCACCAGTTCGGCGAATCGTCTGCGAGAGTGGCTCGACCCGGATGCCACCGGCACGGACCTGCTTGACGGCCGAGACGGCTATGACCTTGAGGCAGCGGTCCTGCTGATCGACAGAACCGGCTCGATGTCACTCCTCACGGCTGACGGTCGCACTAGGTTTGAAGTGGCGATCGAATATGCCCGACAAGACGCCGAGGAAATCTACGAGAATCATCCGGGGGTATCGGTACTGGTAGGTCATTTCGAAACCGATAACGTGATCGTGGCTGGGCAACCCTGGCGGACGGATTTGACCAACGTGTTGGCTGATATCACTGCTGTTGAGGCTCTGGGGACCGGCAATATGACGCCGTTAGCCGATGCCATTTCCGAAGCGGCTGATGTTCTGGCCGGCGCCTCCACGCCGGGATTCGGAAATCTCTATATCTACACCGATGGAAACGAGAATTATTCGGAAATCGGGAGCTCAGAATATACCGTTACCGGCCCCTGTTACAGCGATCTGATCAACTTCCCGGATGACCCGGCTGACGTGATAGCAGGTACAGGAACCGGTATTGACTGGGACTATGGATGCGATCCGGGTGATCCCGGCTCGAACTGTGGAGACTATCAGGAGTGTGTGGCCGATGAACTCATCGCTGAAGGAATTATCTATGCACGTTACTTCGGCCTGCCGATTCTGAAGAGCGGAACCGACCCAGAAGATGAGAGCCGCACACCGATGGACGCACTTGCCACCGACGCGAGTGGTCTTGACGGTGGCACCGGTCGGGACAGCGAAGGCCTGAAGTTCTTCCGCTACCTGGCCGAAGCCTCCGGAGGCGAGTTCCAATTCGTGTCGGATGTCAATCAGCCGCCTATCGCAAGCTGCCAAGACGTCACGGTCTACGCCGATGCCGACTGTCTCGCCTGGGCTTCGATTGACAACGGCTCCTACGATCCGGACGGCGACCCCATCATGATCGTGCAGGTCCCCACCGGTCCGTACCCACTGGGTCAAACCCTGGTCACCCTGACGGTCAGCGACAATTTCTTGTTATCCAGTTCCTGCCAGGCCACGGTGACGGTGGTTGACACTACCTCTCCGGTCTGTATCCCGCCCGATGACGCCACGATCTTCCTGTGCACCCCCACGGAAATCTGCCTGCCGGTAGCCTGCACGGACAACTGCGATCCCAATTCGACCATAACTGTCGTTGGTGGCCCCGGAGAAATCGTTGGCAATCAGTCGTGGTGCTACACCCCGCCCGGCAACGGAACCTACGACGTGACGATGCGTTGCACCGACTCAAGCGGCAATTCCTGCGATGCGGAATTCTCCGTGACTATTTGGATGGCCCAACTCGCCATCGAGAAGACACACAACACGTTTCAGGGACAGTTCGTAGATGTCTCCATTACGATTGTGGGCTTAAACCTCCCCATGGGTGGTTTCGATGTCCTGGTGGCCTACGACGCTTCAGCCCTGGGTCTGCAATCGGCCACGCCCGGACCGCCCTTTTATGATCCCGCGCCGGACGGCTGCGGATGGGAGTACTTCACCTATCGCTTCGGACCCTTCGGTAATTGCGGCGACGCCTGTCCATCAGGGATGGTCCGTATTTTCGGTTTGGCCGAGACCAACAACGGACCCAATCACCCGTCATGTTATGGTGTGCCCGACAGTGATCCGCACGAATTGGCCACGATGACATTCCTGGTCACCAACGACCGGACTTTCGAGTGCCAGTATGTGCCGATCTGGTTCTTCTGGGGTGATTGTGGTGACAACACCATTTCAAGCCAGGATGGCGGCGTGTTGTATCTGGACCGCCTCATTCACGACTACGACGGCAGATTGATCTGGGATGAAGACGATGACGATCAATTCCCGGAAGATGAGAGAATACCGTATGTGGGTGCTCCGGATTACTGTTTGAACCCGGACCCGAATAAACCGTCTCCATTCCGCCTGACCTGCTTTGTCAACGGCGGTGTTGACATCGTCTGCGCCGACTCGATCGATGCTCGCGGCGATATCAACCTCAACGGTGTGCCCAACGAAGTCGCCGACGCCGTGCTGTTCGGCAGGTGGTTCGTGATCGGCGGCGGATGCTGGCCTATAGGGCCACCAGTGGAGGCCTATATCGCGGCGACCGATGTCAACGCCGACGGTATCACGCTGTCAGTAGCTGATTTCGTTTACCTCGTTCGCATCATCACCGGCGATGCTCTGCCCTATCCGAAACTCTCACCGGTAACAGCCGACGCCGATCTTGTCAACGGCGTGTTGTCTGTGAATACCGATATGGGTGCGGCATACGTCGTGGTCGAAAACTCTATCACGCCGCGACTGCTGGCTGAGTCGATGGAGATGAAGTACCAGTACGACGTGGATAATAATCTTACTCGCATACTGGTCTTTAGTCTGGAGAAAGATCGACGCTTCTCAGGTGACTTCCTTGGCGGTGTCGAGGGCAACGTGATGATTTTGGAGATGGCTACTTATGACGGCACTCCGGTGACGACCAAATTGGTGCCGGATGAGTTCGCGCTGTATCCCAGTTACCCGAATCCGTTCAACCCGGTCGCTACGATATCGTTCGCCCTGGCTCAGCCGGTGGACTATGAACTGGTGATCTACAACAGCCTGGGTCAGATGGTGAAGACGTTTAGCGGCCACTCCGGTCCCGGCTTCGAACGCCTTGACTGGAATGCCTCAGGCTTCGCCAGCGGTGTCTACTTCTATCGACTGACCGCCGGTGACTTCACCGACACCAGGAAGATGGTGTTATTGAAATGACCTAAACCACTCTGTTCCGTGGGCGGCAGACGTTCGTGTCTGCGCCCGATGTCGGTACTAACAAAGCCCGGCGTGTTACGCGATGCGCCGGGTTACTTTTAACTACTTGGTTTTGGCCCGCGGGCAGGCGGCTAAAATCTTGACAATTGTACTCAAAAGTGCTTTAATCGGCTGTCCGCAGAACCCGGAGAAAGGAGCCGATTTGCCGCCCGAAGAAAAGACCGGGGTCAAGTGCCCCGACCTGTTCGAAAAGTGCTTCCAGTACACAACGCCACAGGATATTCGCAACCTGGGCATCTACCCCTATTTCCGTCCCGTCCAATCGGCGCCCGGTAATGAGGTCGTGATCGATGGTAAAGAGTGCATCATGATCGGATCCAACAATTACCTCGGATTGGTCAACCATCCCAAAGTAAAAGAAGCCGCCGCCGCCGCCGCTCTCAAGTATGGCTCCGGATGCACCGGTTCACGGTTTCTCAACGGCACTCTGGATTTGCATATTGAGCTTGAACACCGGCTGGCGAAATTCATGCAACGTGAGGCGGCCCTGGTCTTCTCAACCGGATTCCAGACCAATCTGGGTACTATCTCCACGCTGGTCGGCAAGAGTGATGCGGTCTTCATTGATCGGCAGGATCACGCCTGTATTGTCGATGGTACTCGTCTTTCCTACGGCAAGATATATAAGTTCGCCCATAACGATATCGATGACTATGAACGGGTCGTCAAAAACGTGGTCAATAACGGCCATCGCGGCGGTATGTTGGTGGTGGTCGACGGTGTCTTCTCGATGGAGGGCGACATCATAGACCTACCGCGCCTGGTCGAGGTATCTCAGCGCTATGATGTGCGCGTGATGGTCGACGATGCCCATTCGGTCGGCGTACTCGGTGAGACCGGCGCCGGTACGGCCGAGCATTTCGGTTTGCTTGACAAAGTTGATATCACCATGGGCACATTCTCCAAGTCGTTCGCCTCGCTGGGTGGTTTCATTGTGGCCGATGCGGCCGTGATCGAGTGGGTCAAACATACCGCGCGGGCGCTGATATTTTCAGCCTCGATTCCGCCGTCCAACGCAGCGGCCGTGCTGGCGGCCCTGGACATTATCGAAACCGAACCGGAGCGGCGCGAACATCTCTGGAAGAACGCCCATCGGATGAAGCGGGAGTTCGCAGGTCTCGGGTTTGATGTCGGTCGTACCGAGACCCCGATTGTGCCAATCGTGATCGGCGGTGACATCGAGGCGTTCGAGTTCTGGAAAGCGCTGTTTGATCGCGGTGTATTCACCAACCCGGTTGTCTCGCCCGCGGTGCCGCCGGGGCAGGCGATGATACGCACTTCGTACACAGCCACGCACACCGACGAGCATCTTGACCGGGTCGTTGAAATCGTGGCCCAAGTCGGTCGCGAAAAGGGACTAATCTCCTAAACTCCATGGCTACCGTCAACATCTTAGAAGTAGAATCGTCGGCCCATCTGAACGATTTTATCGACCTGCCAAATCGACTATACAAAGGTGATCCCAACTACGTAACGCCGCTCAAGTCGGAACGACTCGAATTCTTCGACCGCGACAAAAACCCATTCTATAAAACTGCCAAAACCAAACTGTTTCTGGCCGAACGCGACGGTGAGCTTGCCGGACGGATCGCCATTTGTGTTAATTTCACCCACAACGAAGTTCATGAAGAGCAAACCGGGTTCTTTGGTTTTTTTGAGTGCGTGGACGATTTCGAGGTTGCCTCGGCCCTGCTGAAGACAGCCATGATCGAATTGAAGCGCGAAGGAATGGAAAGGATGCGGGGACCGGTCAGTTTCTCCACCAATCATGAGTGCGGTTTCCTCATCGAAGGCTTCGACTCGCCGCCGGTGATCATGATGACCTACAACAAACCGTACTTGCCTCGGTTGGCGGAGAAATTCGGGCTCAAGAAAGGGATGGACCTCCTGGCTTACAAGCTGACCAAAGAGAACCCTATTCCCGACCGCGTCCAGAAGATTGTCGAAAAACTCAGGAAACGTTCGGGCGTGACCTTTCGCAATATCAGGATGAACGACTTCGCCAACGAGGTGCAGCGCATCCGGCGCATCTACAACGAAGCCTGGGAGCACAACTGGGGTTTTGTGCCCATGAACGAAGACGAGTTCACCTATCTGGCCAAAGGGCTCAAGCAGATTGTCGAACCGGAACTGTTGTTCATCGCCGAGCACGAGGATCGACCGGTGGCCTTTTTGATGGCCGTGCCCGATGTCAACCAGGCGTTGATCCATCTAAAGGGGAAGTTGATGCCGAGCGGTGTTTTCAAACTTCTCTGGCACACCAAGATCAGCAATAAAATCGACGGCGTTCGCGTGATGACCATGGGTGTGGTGCCGGATTTCCGCAAGCGTGGTCTGGATTCGATCCTTTATGTGGACGTGTTCAACCGTGGTATCGAGCGTGGCTATCGCTGGGGGGAACTGTCCTGGATACTCGAGACCAACGAGTTGATGCGTAGCGCTATCGAACAGATGGGGGCTGACTTGTACAAACGTTACCGCATCGTTGAGATGCCTTTGTAGGCCCACGCTCAATCACCAAAGCAAGAAGTAGGGTGGGTCCGTCTTCGGGACCCGCCAAATCAAGAAAAACACGGCTTGATCGTGTCAGGACCACAAGGGTCCCGACCTACTGGGGCTACTAAGCGTAGCGCCGGGTCTCACCCGCCTGCGGCGCGAAGGACCCAGCGCAACATTTAGGTTGTGCAGCAGGTGTCGGGCGGAGTCGCCCAACACCACCAATGATGCCCGACGGCATGCTTCGATTCCGCTCATGCTTCGACTCCGCTCAGCATGAGGTTTGGGTGACTCAGGATGGAGTTGTTGTGGGTCAGTCAACCGCCGTCGCTTGTCGTGGGAGTTTGAAATCGACAAAGTAGAGAGTGGTTATCAGAAGCCCCAGCCACAAAACCAGAATCCCACCGCCCATAATTTGGTAGTAATTGTCTTGTGTGTACAACAACCTGTAGCCGCTTTCCAGGGTCTCCGCCGTAAGATCAGCGACAAGTCCGGCGAGAATTCCGTACCTGAACAAACACCAGAGAATGATTCCCACGCTCAAGAGCGAGATCACGCCGACAAGATTTGCGGCCTCCGGCGGACCCGAGCCTTGATCCCAAATTGCGGCCAGGCACAAAACAATCCACACGACCCAGATCCAGTTGCCCAGCTTCAAATACTGCTTCAGCACTACGATTACAGCGAGCCCGACGAGTATAACGGTAGTAATTGCCACCACCTGGGAGGCCAGATTCCCAATCCGCGGCAGGAGCGTAACCAGCAGGTCTTCTCCATAGAAGGGATAGATATCAACTTGGTAAAGTCGCAGTACGATTCCTTTTAGCAAAAGTGGAAAGATGGCCAGGGCACCAATGGTTAATCCTATGGCGCCACATCGCGCCCAGACTTGTCCGGGAAATCTCAGGGTCATCGCTTCCATCACGCCCGACAAAGTGTCAGGCCGCGTATTCCTCAAGACACTGTAGGCGACTCCGATCAAGAGAAACGCCGCCAGCCCGACAATGGTTGCGCTGAGTAGCAACGCCACCACCATCTGCTCCAACATTTCGCCAATCCCACTCTCAAAGTACGGATAACGAAAGAAGCCTGTTTCGGCCAGCGGATCTACCAAAAGCAAGGCCGCCAGGGCGACATACAGGTGTAAAGGTGGTACCCTGAACCACTTTTTGCGCACAGCTATGAAAATGGTAAAGAACAAGCCGATAACACAGATGCCCACCGCGAACAGTATTCCAATCTCCTGTTCGTCAGCCATACTTCGCGACAGCATCGGTGGAATCTCAAGTGAACTGGCAGCTTTGACTAAGGTGGCACCGGCCAGAGTGAGTGATGCTACCGGAGTGAGGCCGCCGGCAAGAGTGTCTGATGCGCGCCATCGGAACTCCCTTTTCGGTCGCCCCTGGGCATCAGATTCGATAATCGGCAGCAGCGTCAGTCCGGACAGTTCCGCTCCGAACAGTTGATTGGCCAGACCCAAAGCCAGAACTGACGCCGAGTCGGACGATATCGAGTCAGGGACAAAATCCGGTCGCATCACATGGAACACCGAGTCGATCCGGCCGGTTGCGTCGATCACTATATAGAAGCGATCCTGATGATCGGCACTGGCCGCGATCGTTCGATACCTGAAGGTCGGCTCCCATGTTTCCTGATCCAGCCATTCGGATCGCGACAAGTCCGACTGTCGTATTATTCGCTGACGATACTGATTGACCCTCGGCTGGGTGTGAAGGCGATATCCGTAGAGACTGATATCGAGGCCGTCCAGGAACTGTTGGGCCAGTTGCTCGGCATCCTCGCTCGATATCTGTACGCGGTCCAGGGCCACAGTTTGAGGACTGGGCCAGAAACTCAAAGCGGCGACCACGCCGACGGCAATTGCAACAGCCACATATAGCACCTTTCGCGAAGGTAGCATAGGAAGCGAAGGGACATTTGCGGCAGGTTCTGATAATGAGTCTGTCCCCCCCGCGGCCTGGGTCGATACCTGGGTGGTCTGCAAGTCAGGGCTTCCCCCCTTTAACTCCCGGTCAAGTCTACCGATATCAGCGAGGAGTTCGTCGGCCTGCTGATACCGCAAATCGGGATTTTTCTCCAGACATTTGGATAACAGATGCCAGAGCTCAAACGGTACGTCGGTGAGGTGTTCGTCGAGAGCCGCTGGTGCATTGGTGGCTATGTTGTTGGCTGTTTCAGCCGGGTACTTGCCGTCGAATGGTCGATGACCGGTTACCATCTCGTAGATCAGAGTTCCAAGGGAGAACAGGTCGGTTCGATGGTCCATCGCTTTGCCGGTGACCTGTTCCGGCGACATATAGGCGACAGTGCCGATAGTCGAGGCGGTCTGTGTGGAGTCCTCTTCCAGGTCGCGCCGGGCCAGGCCAAAATCGAGAATCTTGACCATCCCGTCCGTCGTGAGCATGATGTTGTGGGGTTTGATGTCGCGATGGATAATGCCCGCTTTGTGCGCCGCGCTCAGCCCCCCGGCGATCTGCTTTACGAGGGTGATGGTCCTATCGATAGATAGGATTCCCTCGTCGAACACTTCGCGCAGTGACCGACCGCCGACCGATTCCATAGCGAAATAGGGACGGCCTTCGTGCTCGCCGACCTCGAAAACCTGAACGACATTGGGATGGTTGAGCGCAGCCACGGCTTGGGCTTCACGGGTGAAGCGGGTTCTGAGTTCGGAGTTGGACAGGCTGTCGAGCGGGAGGAATTTGAGAGCGACCTGCCGTTTCAGTTTGCTGTCGTCGGCCAGATAGACCTCGCCCATACCGCCTTCACCCAGTTTTCGCACGATCCCAAAATGGTCAACGCGCACACCGGGTCCTAATGACTGAAAGGTCCGGGTCTTGTCGTCGTCGCGATTCTCAGGTTCCAAGATCGACACTCCGGTCTGACGAGCCTGCGTTTTTCTCAGCTTGTTTAACTACCGAATTTAGTTTGGATTATTCAACGGCGCAATCTCAAAACAATGGGCAATTGACCGTATGTGCTGCACGCTGGCGTCGCACCGCCAGGCCGACAAAAAGTCGGGACCGCGAGGGTCCCGACTCCCAAAAGAGGTACTAATGGATGTCCTGCCAAGCGCTATCGATACACTCGCAAGACGGTGGTTTATTTCTTGCTCAGTTTCCAGTAGGGCGGGTCCGTCCTCGAACCCGCCGTCCGTCTTAGTGCCCGCGTGATCTTCAGATCGCGTGGGTTAGCTTTCCACCACCTACGGCACCAAATACTCAGGCGAACGCGGCAACTCCACCGCCGCCTTGATACTGACATGCTCCTGCTCGGTCGCCTGGATCGATTGTATCACCCGCTCGAACCCGATACCACAGCCGGATGACTGACCCTCGGCCTCGTCCAGAATCTCGAAATACCAGTTGAACTGCGCCGGATCGACACCACTGTCGACAATGTGATCGTACATGTACGACTCTTCGAACTGCTTCTTGCAGATGGATGAGCTACCCTCGCGCACTGCGCCACCGACCGACTCACCGGCGTTGGGCAACAATAGATCGCAGCAGAGCGTCGTGCCGTTGTCGCGCTTCATGCTGAAGAACTTGATCACACCGCCCTCTTTGGGACGCGGATCGGATGGGTAGAGTGTCACAAAGGTCGGCAGGTTGTTGAGAATCTTGCACAGGTCCTGCTCTTCGGCCGCACCGAGGTCATCGCCGTGCTCAAGTTCGTGGCCGTTTTCATTCAGCAGGGCAACAGCCGCCTTGTAGGAGATGCGATTGAACGGCTGATTGACATAGCTTTTCAGCAGTTCGTTATCGAACAATGACAGACTGGCCGAGTACATCTTCTTGATCAACGACTCGATATGGTCCATCAATCCGGCCAGTTCGAAATCGCGTGCCTCGAACTCGATCAGTGTGAACTCGCACAGGTGCCGGTCGGTCACTTTGCGCTCCTGGCGGAACGACGGACCGATCGTGTACACCCGGTTGTGGGCGACGGTGAACGCTTCGAGATAAAGTTGCCCGGTTTGACGCAGGAACATTTTGGCATCGGCTCCTTTGTCGTCGTACATATCAACTGGCATGGCGTTGGGGAACCATTCGCAGGACCCGGTAGCGCCGGTGATATGCGGTACCTGGATTTCCATGAACGAATGGTCCTTGAACCAATCCCGGGCGGCTTGCAGGGTTTTGGACCGAAGCTGACTGGTTCTGATGTACTCGCCTTTGCTTACTGCCAGGTGTCTCATTGTAGCATCTCCTTTGGGTTGGGGTAATTGAAGTCGTCCGTGTCACTCCGAGCGCAGTCGAGGAGCGACAACAGTGACCCTGCGATTCTGTATGGTTTACTTTTGGTAATTCCGTTGATTTGGTGCCCCACCCCGCCTGGGCGCGGCTGTGGGTTCTGGCTTGTCACCCCGAGCGGAGTCGAGGGGCGACGACCAACACCTGCTTCTGACTGAGTGAATGGCAGCTGGCCGCGAAGCGGCAAAAAGCCATTTATGGCCCCGAGCGGAGTCGAGGGGCGACTATTAACCTCACCCTGAGCGAAATCGAATGGCCAGGTTTCGACAACTGTAGGGCAGGATCCCTGCGATCCTGCCACGCGCGAAGCGCAAGAAGCCCATTTATGGGCGGCTTGACCGGCCGCGAAGCGGCAAGATGGCAGGCTTGCCTGCTGGCCAAAAAAAAGGCCACCCGCACAATACGGGTGGCCAATAAAGGCAATACGATAGGGACAACAGGTCCCCTTTGTGGGGAGATTAGCCGACATGGACGCTCCTTTGGTTGGATCGCCTTCGGCTTTGCGCACTCATTTTGTGCTCTTTTGTCCCTACTGATATATTCATGTCTCTGAAAGCTCTATTAAATCGACCTGTTGAATATATGTCAATAAAAAAGAACGGAGTTTTTTTTGTGGGGGGGCTATGCTTCCTCCGCGATTTTTCTGCCGGTCTGAGATATCTCAACAAGTTCTGCATCAAGAGGAATCTCTCTCTCCTTGATGAGTCGAGAACCCACCCACCCTGCTATTGAAATGAGGGTGGCTGCGCGCGAAGCGCAAGAGACCCATTTATGGGCGGCTTGACCGTGACGCCCACGGCTTGACCGTGACGCCCACGGCTTGACCGTGTGTTATGCCGAGCCGAGTCGAGGCATGAATTCCTGTGGCTCAGCCCACTCCTCGACTTCCGGGTGGCACCCTCAAAGCTTCTTTGGGGGTGACTATACTACCTGGTGCTTCCCTCCCAAACAAGGTTTGAGACGGCCACACATCCCCGCGCGACCTGAAGATCACGCGGGCACAACAAGCACCCCTCGACTGCGCTCGGGGTGACATGGAAGGGTCGCTCAATGTCATGGTGAGCGGAGTCGAACCATGAATCCCGTAGGGTGGGTTCGTCTTCGAACCCGCCATCTTCGGTAGGTCAGGACCCTTGTGGTCCTGACAAATGCGGCAGGTCTCCAAGAAAAGAGAGACCTGCCCTACAAAGACTGGATTCCGGGTCAAAGCCCGGAATGACAATCGAAGAACTGTCCGCACTCTGTTCACCCTGCGACTGCGCTCGGGGTGACATGAAAGGATCGCTCACCATGAGGTGAAGGAGAGCGAAGCGCTCAATACCCATTTATGAGCGATTCATCACTGTCTCAGTTTCTCTTCAAGGGCGATGGCGCGGGGGAAGAGGATGCTGCTTTCTTTGAGGATATGCTGGTGAATATCGAATTCCAACTCGGCCAGGCCCTGCAATAGCGCCTGGTAAGTCGTGCATCCATCTTCCGGAGGCTGGTACCCGTTGGTAAGGGACTTGAGATCGGACAGGGCATTACCAGCGTTGTTGTGTTCCATTTCCATCACGCGGATCGGGTTGGCCACATCGCCACAATGAAATTCGGTTTCGCCGGTCGTGTCCATCTGACGAATAATCGGAAACAGTACTTGCTCTTCTTTAGCCAGATGCTGGGTCAGCTCTGCGGTCAGGGCGCTCAATGTCCCCGCGACCCTGGTCAATTCCGGATGACGCTCTGAGTGCGCGTTGACCACTTTTTCCATCAGATCGCTCAGACGGGGAAGCTCTTTTCTAAGGTAGACATGATGGGTCGCTTCGATATGATCGGCCAGTTTGGTCACGCTGGCTTCGCGCCAGTCGGTGCTATCGACCTCTTTCACTTCGGCGTCCGATTTGGTCAGCGCGGAGAGGATCTCATCGGCGTCGATCCCTTTTTCTTTGCATGCTTCACTTAGGGGAACATGGCCGCCGCAACAGTAGTCCAGGCCGTACTGCTCAAAGACCCGTGATCGGCTGAGTTTTTCTGCGACTATCTGTCCGATCGGAGTTTCCAGTGTGCTTTCCTGCATTTTGTATCTCCATACGTTAAGAAGTTTCGAAGAAACTACGATGCCAGACCTGGCAAGTCATTGACCTAAGTCAATTAATATCCCTTTCAATTTCCCTTGTACAGACCTACGAGCTAAAACCAACTGCGCCCGGTATGACAGAAATAACTTGCGGAGCTCATGAGGCCCATTTATGGGTGATTCATCACTCTTCGCGGATCGCGTCGACCGGGTTGGTGCGGGCGGCCCTGATTACTTGCATACTGACGGTGCCAAGGGCCACGACCATAACGGTAAATCCGGCCAAAAGAAAAACTCCCAGCCCAATCTCGGTACGATAGGCGAAGTTTTCAAGCCAGCGGCTCAATGAGTAGTAGGCAACCGGCCAGGCGACAATGTTGGCTATAGCGCCGAGTATAACAAACTCCCTGGTCAGCATGCCGGTGATACTGGACACCGAGGCGCCTAACACCTTGCGAATACCGATAGCCTTGGTCATGCGGGTGATACTGAAGGCCGAAAGCCCGTAAATGCCGAGCACGATTATGACAATGGCCAAAAGTGAAAACAGACTGTAGACACGACCGAACCGTTCATCGGATTCGTACTGTTGATGATAGTAGTCATCAAGGAAGAAATACTCAAACGGATTGCCGGGGAACATCTTGTCATATTGACCGCGCACTGATGCAATCGTTGCCTGAACATCCTGAACATTGGTTTTGACGGCAATCATGCCCATCGTACCCCGACCGTAAGGCATCAGACGAAAAATGTGCGGTTCGACATCCACTTTGAGGGATTGCTGGTGATAGTCTTTTAGTACGCCGACGATCGTGTATATCTCGCCCCAATATTCGACCTGCTGTCCGACCGCGCTGTCTGCGCCCTCAAAGCCCATCCACTGCACCGCCGTCTCGTTTAAGATCAAGGCCTCTTTGTCGGTGGGGAATTCCACGGAGAAATTTCGTCCGGCGGCGAACTCAAGTTCGAAGGCATCGGCGAAGTCATAGTCGATACCCACGATCTGGTAGTTCTTGCTTTGGCTGATATCTTCGCCTGCTTTGTGGATACCACCGGCGTCCCAGTATATCTGGCGACCCGGCACCTCGGTCACATGGCATACCCTGTTGATCTCGGGAAACGACATGAGAGTTTCTTTGAGTGTTTCAATATCGGTTCCATAGGATTCCTTGTTCCTCACGCGCGGCGCCTTGATGACCATGGTTTGATCCATGTTAAAACCGAGAGTCTGACTGCGCATGAAACTGACCTGCCCGAATACAGTTATCGTGGCCATCACCAAAACCAGCCCTACCGCGAATTGAAAAACCACCAGGGCTTTGCGCAGGCGGATGCCCACCGACGAATTTCCCCATTTTCCTTTGAGAACCGAGGCCGGTTTGAACGAGGCCATGGCCAAAACCGGGTAGAGTCCGGAAAGGAATACGCCCACGAATACCATCACACCCAGCGCGCCAACGAACCAGGCGCGGCTAAAGAGCCCGATATTGTCGGGCATCCCAGTTAGCGAGTTGAAGACCGGCTGAAATAACGCTACCAGAATCACGGCGCATGATGCAGCGATCAGGTTGGTGACACCGAATTCGAAGAAGTGCTGCACGACGATCTGCCGACGGGTGGCGCCGACCACTTTGCGCATCCCGACTTCCCGCGCCCGACTGACCGAACAGGCGGTGGCCAGGTTGACGAAATTCACCCAGGCCATGATCATAATGAAGAGTGCAATCAAGGCCAGAATGTCGACCGACTCACGATCACCGTTCGGCTCGTACTCCTGCATGAAGTGCGAGTTGAGATGGATGTCGGTCAGCGGCTGCATTCTAAGGTCGATGGTCATGTTGTATTCAGCCAGCCAGGGGCACTCTGCATTGATCATCGGTTGCAGACTTTTCTCAAAGGCAATGGGATCAGTGCCGGGTTCCATAATCAGATATGTGTACACGCCGGTATGTCCCCACGCCTCAGTATACTCCGGACCCATCTTGGCCGCCATATTCTCCCACGGCAGAAGGAAGTCGAACTTGATGTGCGAGTTCTTTGGGCAATCCTTAAAAATGCCCGTTATCTGGTAGTCGGTCTTCTTGTCAATACTCAGCGTTTGGCCGATAGGGTCTTCATCGCCAAAATACTTCTGCGCCGTCGACTGTGAGATAAAGGCATGGTTTGGTTCGCTGATGCCGGTGGATGGGTCTCCCTCGACAAATTCGAACTTGAGTATCTCCAAAAACTCAGGTTCAACGAAAAACATTCGATTTTCCAGAAACTTTTCGTCACCGCGCGAGACCGAAGCCTCGTACTTGAAAGCCCGCGCGATGTTTTCCACCTGCGGATACTGCCCACGAATGCGCGCCCCCGCAGGAGGACAACAGGAAGCAAAGCGGACCGATTCGCCTGAGTCATCGGTGCGCTCATAGCGCAGACGGTAGATGCGGTCGCTGCCTGCGTGAAACTTGTCGAAGCTCCGCTCGAACGTCACGTAATGAAGTATCAACAGGCTGGCGGTCATGCCGACGGCCAATCCAAGGATGGTGATCGAAGAAAGGACTTTGGTCCTTCTCAGGTTCCTTAGCGCGACAAGTAGGTAGCTTCTGAACATTCAAGCATCCTGTATAACTGTAGGTTTGTCCACAACTGATGCGGGTTGGTCTATCATTATTAAAACACAGTCCGGTGTTCTCTGAGTTCGCCTCATATCTATCTGAGTACGAGTCTTGACAAGCACACGTTCGATGAAAAATGTGCTTTGTGCAACAATTCCGTGGATTTGCGTATACTGCAATAATGCGAATTCCGAAGTTACTCACAAGCCCCTTCCTGTGGGTCTACGCCTCTCTCTATCTGTTGTGTCTGGCCCTTATCACGATTGTTGAAAGCTTCCCGATTGGCGAGGCGCTCGGCATGGCGGTGATACTGGGAATACTGTTTCCGTCAATCGCCCATTATGCATCACTATCAGCCCAACCGGTTGTACCGTTCAAGCCGGCCAACCAAGGCGAACAAGGAGCGCTACTGATATGCCTCGTCCTGGTGACACTCTTTCTGGCTGTCGGCACAGACAGGATCAGTGCGTTTTCGGGCGTCTCTGAGGATTCCCCTCGGCTGTTATTCTCAGCCGTACTGATTCAGAAACTGGCGCTCTTTGTTTTGATTCCGTTTGTCATATTCAAAAAGATACTTGGATTCTCACTGAGCGATTTCGGATTTCAAGTGAGTTTTGGTGTATGGAGACGGAAAAAGCAGTTTAGGATACTCCTGGTGATATTACCGATCATGCTGCTCTTTCAGTACTTCGTGGGGCAGGGCGCCGCGCCTATTCGCTCCGGTGAGTTTTCAGTTGCACAACTGTGGGGTGGTCTGCCCTTAACCTACTTCTGGCTCTGCATCGAGGTTGGTCTTGTCGAGGAGTTTTTCTTCCGCGCCCTTTTGCAGTCGCGTCTGGCCGCTCGCTTTCAGTCCGAGACAGCAGGAATACTGATAGCGGCGTTGCTGTTCGGCCTGGCTCATGCCCCCGGACTGTTCCTGCGAGGCGGTGGGGAGCTTTCGCCGGTGGGTGCAACCCCGTCGCTGTTGTTGGCCATCGGATACTCGGTAGTGGTACTGTCGGCGGCCGGGTTGTTCCTGGGAGTGGTGTGGTCCCGGACCAGAAATCTATTGCTGGTGATTCTGATTCATGCCGCTGTGGACCTCCTGCCGAACTTTGCCGAGTTTATGGAAATCTGGAAGGCCGGGTGATGGTCGGACTACTGCTAATGAGGCGCGGACACGCTTACCGAATTGGCAGCGTCGGTCTTTTAGTTTGATGGTTCCTTCTCGGACGACAACAAACTTCGCAACAGGGCAATGACTCTGTTTAGTTTAACTGGCTGCACTTCCGTTGCCGCCAGATGATGTCTGAGTACACCCTGAGTATCAAAAACGAGTATATTACATTTCCCTTTTTCAAACTCATAGGCCTTAGCCAGGACCCCCTTCCAATCCAGCAGCATCCAAGTGTCCTCTTCTTTCCGGACTTTCCGCCGTGCCCAGCCTTTCAAGAAGAACGGAACACCGCGCGTATCGGCGTATCCAACCTGCATAATTCTCCCCGAATCGACCTCCGGTTTCAATGAATCATACAGAGCCTCGGCCCAGGGAGCTTTGTATTTTCGGCCACCCCTGTCATGACCCACGATTAGTACGACCTTGTCCTGGAGTTCCTCATGAGTGTGCTTGTTCTTGAACTGATCCTTGATCTCAAATTCGATCAGCGTGGAATCAGCCGCAATTGCCGCAATGGGAGCTAACAAGACAAGAATGACACCAAGCAGGGTTGGCAGGATTGTATTCTTCATCAGCGCCTTTTACGTACTGGTTGATCGATTTGCGGCAGTTTTTCGATTTTGCAATCTAGTATAGTTAACTCACGGGGTCAACGAATATGATCTCGCCGGTCTTCGCCTGTTGCGTGCAATGGCCTTGCCAAGGAGCTTGGCTGCAGGTACATTGAACGCAACGAAAACTCTCAGCATGAAAGCACCGTGAATATGATACAGAAACAGATACGCCTATTTCGACTATGCGCCTTACTTGGTTTGTTTGTCATGGTTGTCGGTGCATCCTCGGCACTGGCCGACTCAAGCGCTCAGACTCCTGCCGACTCTTCGGAGCCAGCCATTACACTTGACGATGGTCCGCATGTTTTCTGGCGGGATGGCGGCCACGCGGTAGTCTACTACTACTGTGACAAAGAGATGGTCAGCCGGGACATCCTTGTGGAAGACACCCTTCGCTTTCAGGGTTTCTGCAAAGATTCGTTGGGACAGTACGTAGTTCCGCCCAGCACTGACGAACCTCCTCCGGCCGAATTTGAGGGCGTCACCCGTTGGATGGCCATCAGCGATATTCACGGTGAGTACCAACCATTTGTCGAGATACTTATTAACTCAGGTGTAATCGACAGCGACCTTCACTGGACGTGGGGCGATGGGCATCTGGTGATCAACGGAGATGTCACCGATCGGGGCGCCTGGGTCACCGAATGTCTCTGGCTGATATACCATCTCGAGCAGGAAGCCAAAGCGGCCGGCGGTGTCGTGCATTATGTCCTGGGTAATCATGAACTGATGGTCATTCGGGGGGACCTTCGCTATGTCCACCAGAGATACCTGGACGGCGTCGCCCGACGCAATCGCACGCCCTACGATGACCTGTTCGGCCCGGATATGGAATTGGGCCGCTGGATGCGCAATAAACCGACACTGCTCAGGATAAATCGGACTCTGTTCGTGCACGGTGGGATCGCCCCTTCATTTGTGGAAGGTGGTTACGATATCGCAGGGTTCAACGACCTGGTACGAAGCGGTCTCGGATACACATCTCCCCGCGCCTATTTTTCCGACACGACCAAACTCCTGTTCGGCGGCCTGGGACCTCTGTGGTATCGCGGGTATATGATGGAGATGGAGGGACGCTACCCCCAGTTGACTGTTGCGCAGGTCGATTCACAGTTGGCCTTCTATGGTGTCGACAACATAGTGGTGGGGCATTCACAGGTAGACAGCATCATGACGTTTCAAAGCGGTCGCGTGATCGGTATTGATGTGCGAGTCGATGAATTGGGCGGCCAGCAGGCGCTCTTATGGCAGGATAGGCAGTTTTACCGTGTCGAGGCCTCTGGTGAAATTCGGGCGCTTGAATAGAAGGGTATAGTCCGGCCAATTGACACCGACAAGTCTAACAGGTATATTTGGCCGCCGAAATAAGAAAGGACTTAAATAGCCCATGTATCGTAGCAAAGTCGCCGTGCTCAGAACCGATGCCACCCGGGTGGTCCAGGACTATCGCAGACTTCTTGAGATGGTCGATTATAGGTCGATTATCGATCAAACCCAGGAGACATTGATCAAGCTCAATCTGTCCTGGACAAAGTACTTCCCCTCCTGCTCCTCGCAACCCTGGCAGGTTGAAGGCTTGGTGAAGACGATGACCGAAGACGGCTACTCTGTCGACAAGCTGCTGCCTTTGGAGAACAAAACGGTTGTCACCAATCCGATTCAGGGAGCCAAAAACAACCTGTGGATGCCGGTGCTGGATAAGTATGGTCTTTCGTTCACGCCCCTGCCTGAAGTTGAGTGGGTGGTCTATCAGTTCAAAGAGAAACTGCTCAAACTGAACGATATCTTCCCCGAAGGTATTCAGATTCCCAAGATGTATGTCGGCAAGCAGATCATCCACCTACCGACGGTCAAAACGCACGGCCACTCGACCACGACCGGCGCGATTAAAAACTCGTTCGGCGGATTGCTCAAAGAAGTGCGGCACTACGCCCACAAATACATGCACGAAGTGCTGGTCGACCTGATGCTGATGCAAAAGGAGCTACATCCGAGGATACTGGCCGTGATGGACGGTACTGTCTGTGGTGACGGCGCGGGACCACGCACGATGACACCGCACGGAAAGAATCTGATTCTGGCCTCGGCCGATCAGGTGGCGATCGATGCCGTTGCGGCAAAACTGATGGGTTTCGATCCGATGAGCATCCCCTACCTTCGTATGTGTCACGAACGCGGCTTGGGTGTTGCCGAAACCGGCGAAATCGAGATACTTGGCGAGGACATCGCCGAGATCAATTTTGGATTTGAGACCAAGCGTTCGATGGTCATCTGGGGCGACCAGTTGTTGCGCAAAGGTCCCCTACGTTTTCTGGAGAAGATTGCACTGCACTCACCGCTAGTTGCATGGGCGCCGATAGCATCGAACATCTATCACGACTGGCTCTGGTATCCGACCGTGGGCAAGTCGATCATCCGCAAGTTTTCCAAAACCGAATGGGGTAAGCTTTTCCAGCAGTATAAGCACACGGTCAAGCCGTGATCTTGTGGCTGCGCCACGTGCCACTTAAGAGAAGATGGATTCCCGCCTTCGCGGGAATGACATGGGGGTGCGGGGATGACATGGGGGTGCGGGGATGACATGGGGGTGCGGGGATGACATGGGGGTGCGGGGATGACTGGCAGGCCAGTTTTTTGCCCTTCGCGGTGATAGATCACCTTCTCGCGCTTCGCGCCAACCCTTGTCATGATGAGCGCAGTCGAAGTAGATTCGTAGGGTGGGTCCGTCTTCGGACCCGCCATTCATGTCAGAAGCACAGGGCTCCAGACCTACTGAAGGCTCGACGTGCACCGGTCGTACATTGGGCGAAGCTACTCTTGGTTTCGCCGCTTCAGGATGGCGGAACCGCTAAGAGGGTGCCGCCCTACAAGAGTTCATCCGCAACAATTCCAACTGCGAAAGCACAGCCGTCACCGCGTGTTCAACTCGCAATGTCCATCGTCCAAGACTGAAAGGTCTGAAACCGATCCCCTCCATCAACTCAACTTCAAATGGCACCCAACCACCCTCGGGACCGATACCAACAACCAAAGTTGTCGTTTCGACCTTTTCGCCTGAAACAACGTCGCTCAATGACGCTGAACTCTCCGAGTCGGGGAGCAGCATCCGGGGTTCGGCAGAGTCCGCTGCATTATAGAGAGTTTTCAAGGTATCTTCAAAGAACACTCGAAAGCGATCATGAATCGTCACCTGTGGCATCCTGGTCAGTTTCCCCTGACTCAGTCCTTCGAGCAAGTATGGTCGGTAGTTTTCAGGTTGCAACAGCGGCGACTGATAGTAGCTCTTCTCAACCCGGTTGGCGCGGACAAGATAGAGCCGCCTGACGCCCATCATGGCCGAAGTGAGCAGGATCTTCTTCAATGTCTGCGGTCGCGGCAGAGCGCAGATAATATCTACGGTCGGTGCGGGTAAGGGTGCATTTTCGAGGCTGTCGGCAAAGATAACCACACCCTGATCATCGCAACTTTCGATCTTCGCCGTGCCCTGGGGGCCATCCAGCAGACCGACCTCAACTGAGTCACCGGCAGTGAGTTTAAGGACCGACCGGATATGGTCGGCGCGAGCATCGGTAAGCCGGAAACGATCATCACCGATAGCATCGTTGGCTGTCAGAATCGCGAGGTTCATTCAGTTAAGATCAAGTCACCGCCGATATGGTTCCGTCCGACTTCCCATCCCCGGTCCGTACAGCACGGCATTGACAAACAGGGCGCGGGTGCCCCAGTTGTAGGCTCGGAAGTTCGGATCGGTGGCAAACATTATCAACTGGCCTTTGCCTTTGGTTTCGCGAGTTGCCCAGGCCGTGGAAGCCCAACGCTGGCGCGCTTCCGGCCACAGCAAACCTGATAGGCGCACATCACCGGCCGCAGCGTAGCGGACCGGCGTGGTTACCGATGATCCTGTCATCAAGGCAACATCGGTGGAGACCAACACCGGCAGTTTCTCGTTCACACCGAAGGCCAACCAGTCTTCAGTGTCGACCACGCCGCGCAGGTAGACGCCGCGCGGACGGAATCTTCTGACCCACTGGTCGTGGTCCTCACGCATCTTTTGATCCATAGACGGTGCGCCTTTATCCTCGGCCTTTGTTTCCTCGGGAGCAACTTTGTCCGGATGCCACAAGGCCATAGTGTCTACCTGGGGCGCCTCGGCAGCGGTCTGACGTTGGAGGTCGACGACAAACTGCGGTAATTGATCCAGCACCTGCCGTCGCATGCGCGCGCCCGACAAACCGATGGCCGTGTCGGCGGCCCAGGCTGCCGCTCCACCGGTGCAGATCAAAGTGCCGCCTGAGTTCATCCATCCGTTCAAGGCATCCGCACCCTGCTTACCGAGCTGCCGATGTAATCCGCGACCCCAGCTTGAAGGCAGAACTATCAGGTTGTATCCGGACAGGTCGGTTTGCGTCAGGGTGGCGACATCGATAACGGAGTGATCAATGCCGAGTTCCTGATCCAGGGTGTGCCATAGGGTTCCGAACGAATAGAAGTTGATGCCGTTGCCGGTCAGGATTCCGACTTTCGGTCGGGCCAACAGGCGAAAAGTTGTCGCACCCAGCCAGGACCCTTTACTCGTGCGACCGGTATTGACACCCAATATCATGGCGCCTGTTTGGGCGGCCAGACGGTTCAGTATCTCAGGCAGGTTTTCCGGGTTGCCGCGTCGGCGCAGTACCAACGTTCCGGACTTATACTTTGTCTCATCTATTTCGAACGGTTTCTCCGATGCGTACACAATCAGTTGCTCATCGAACAGACGAACCAGAAGTCGACGTGTCCGTTCGCCGGTCATCGGAACTATAAAACCAAACTGTGCGTCGGGATTGACAACCACACCCACCGGTGGCGAGGCCACTTTTTCTGTCAGTTCCGTAGCCACCTTCAGCGGAGCGGTTGTGGACCACGCTTCCAGATCAAAAGCCAACGGCAAGGACCATGTAGAGACTTCGTACATTCGGGTCTCACCGTGTTTTTCGAGTTCTTTTCGTTCCTCGTTGAGAAAGGTCTGGTCCAGATGTGGATCGAATTCGAGAATCGCGTTGGCCAACCCACCCATCGGCTGCGCCGTTCGCACAATGTAGGTCCCGGCGGGGAACAGTTGTTTATCTTTATGTGAACCGTACACACCTTTGGCGCCGGTCAGGCTGAACGACTCGGTGGAACGTTCCACCTTGATTCCTTGTGACAACAAGGCCGACACAAACCGATTCGTTTTCCGGACATCGTCGTCGGGCGGGATTACGTATGTCAGTCTGCTCTTTTGTCCCTGTTCAGTGATGGCTATCCGGGTTTGGTGGTAATCGGTCAATATCTGACTGTGATTGTCGGCCAAGGTGGTGAGGTTGGTCACCGACGAGGTTAACTGATGGTTGACCGCCTCATGATAGGTCAAGTGGTATCCATCGCGCTGTTTGATGGCGCCGAATCCGACCTGCGCCTGCTCGTACAACATGCAGACACCGCCTGAAAAAGTTGCCCAGGATGAACCATAGCCGGGATACCATTGATCGTGCCAGTCTTCGATATAGTATGGCCAGCCGTGCTGGTCAAAGGCTGTGGCCAGGTCGCCTGCGAAAATTCTCCACCACTTTCTGACATTGTCGGCGGTATTGTAATGGATAGGTTCGCGCGGTGGATCGAAAAGATAGGTGGCGTTTGCACCCATCTCATGACCGTCAACGACCAATTGGGGCGAGTATTTCAAAACAGTTGCGAGTTTACCTCGTGACTCGGGTTGAGTTACCAGTATCCAGTCTCGGTTGAGATCGAAAAGGTAGTGGTTGCCTCGTCCCCACGGCCAGACACCGTTGTGTTGCAGCGACCGCGGATTGAAATTGGGCGTACTGCTGCCATACGATGTCAACATCGACAGGAAGCGTTCACGACCATCGGGGTTTTGCATGGCGTCTATGATTACAATCACCCGGTCGAGGATTTTCATCGTAGCCTCATCCTGCCCGGCAGCCAGTTGATAAGCCAGTTGCACGGCAGCATCCGGACCCGAGGTTTCATCTCCGTGGATACCATAACCCATCCAGGCGCACACGACCTGATTTTCAAAAGCGTCGACTTCAAAGGTGCCCTCACCCATGGAAATGGCTTTGAGTGTTGAGCTGATCTCATCAAGGTGGGCGAGATTCTCAGCCGACGAGATGACCAGATGATACAGATCGCGGCCTTCATGCGTCCGGTCATGAACATCCAAACGTACCCGGTCGGACTGCTGAGCCAACAATTGAAAGTAACCGGTGATCTCATGATACCTGGCCGGTCGGGCGCCGACGGGATGGGTCAGGTGATCATTCGGTTTAGGGATGCTCGAGTCGAAGGTATCCCCTCTCAATAGTGAACTGGTGTCGGCTTTCATGTTGCCGTAAGGGTCGGCTGAAGCCGTTTCCGGGGCAGGATTCGCGACTGTAAGGGCGGCCATCACAAACGTCAGAATACAGTTTTCTCTCAATCTCATTACTTCACTCCTGAAAAGGAAAATCGGATGCTGTTGTGCGGTAAAGGTAGGCCGGTTGGTGGAGGTTGTAAAGCGCTAAAGTGACAAGGCAGTTGGGTAAGGGTTCATTCGCTGACCAGGTGCGCCCCGCCTGAGCCACCTTCGGTGTGGTCATCGGCGTGCAGGCGTTGTTCAACGACTTTAATGAGAGTAACGAACACGGCCGCGATAATGGGACCCATCACCAGGCCCAGGAGTCCAAACAGCGCGATCCCCCCCATGATACTGAAAAACAACATTAGAGGATGCATCTCGGTGCGACCGGAGATCATCCACGGTCTGACCACATTGTCGGTCTGACTGATCAGCAAACCTACTGCGATTACTATGATCCCTTTGATATAAGAGCCACCGAATATCAGGATTACCCCGGCCGGTACATAGACAATAGAGGCGCCCACGAATGGAATGATAGCCAAAAAGGCCATTATTGCGCCCCAAAAAATGGGCGATGAGATACCGGCCACGGCAAACAATACACCGCCCAGAAATCCCTGCAAAAGAGCAACCACGACCCCCCCGTACATGGTGGCCTGAATCACTTCGCGGAGGTTTCGAACCGTGCTCTCGACTCGCTTTGCTTTCAGCGGCATCAGCTTTTTGATCTTGGCGACCAGTTTCACACCATCCGTGAAGAAGTAGTACATGGTGAAAATCATCAGTGCAAAGTAGAACACCGCTTTGGTGCCGTTGGCCACCAGCCAACTGGTCTGGTTGAGGAGTATCCCGCTGACATTGTTAATGGCGTCACGTGCGATTTCATCCAGGTCTACTTTTGACATGTCGAAGTAACCCGACAACTCCTCGCGCAAGGTATTGACCCAAGGCAGGTCGAAAGAGAGCAAGCTATCCAATTGGCCGCTTTTGTACAACTCGTTCACTTTTGTTACCGCGGTTGCTGCTTCGCCGACGACGGCCACGAACAGATAAGTGATCGGCCCAATGATCAACAAAACGATCATTGTGCATAGCAAAGCCGAAGTCAGCCCGGGTGACTTCACACGGCCAAGTATCCACTCGTAGACCGGGAAGAACAGAATGGCAAAGACCGCCGCCCAACAGATGGGGACGAAAAACGGGATAATGATCCGGTAGAACAAATAGAAGAAGATAGCAGCGACCAAAAAGAACACAGCAACCGACAGGTACTCGCGCGTCATTTAACTCATCCTTGTTGTTTGCTTGATGAAACCTACCGTGACAAGTCAAGCCGATCAATTAAAAACAGTGTGCGCTTCTGCGGTTATCCAGCACGGGACTTTCTGACTCGTTCTCTTCGGGCATTGCCGAATGGGTGGATTCAGGCTGCGATCTGTGCAAATGGTGTACAGATCGACCGGTCTTGAGTCGATGTAACTTATCGCAAGAAAAGAGGTTACGGCAGTTTCTGGAATTGTCTGGGGAGTTCGCGTTGGCCTTTGGGGGAATTCGCCCGACCAGAGAATCATATTCATTGAACGTGGATAGATGGGCAGTTTTTCTATTCAATTGCCTTAATACTAAGCGATTGGTGCTAAAGGATTTTGGAATGTGGCCGATGAGAATGGCAAGTATCGAAAGTAAGAACTGCGAACAAAACTCCAGCCATGGGTCTTGTTCGCACACTGTAACCGTTCAAACAAGGAGTAGAGTATGGCTATGCGGAAACGCTCACACACCTCGCGACGCACGTCCAGTCATCGTCGCACCATGGGTCATAAAGTGGCCCGTCCGTGGATGCGTGAAGAAATTGCGTTCATGCGCAAGTTCTATCGTAACTATGAGACGACCTGGATCGCTCGTCAGCTGGGTCGCACAGTGTACTCTGTCCGCTACAAAGCGGTCGACCTGAACATCAAGAAGTCCAACCCCTCCGTATGGAGAGGTAATCGTGGCGCTGCCAACGCCTTCCGCAAACCGACCTCCCGTTCAACGTGGAAGCCGGCTCGTCGTAAGGTTGCCAAGCGCGGTACCACCCGGACCAAGAGCTGGCGCGCCAGCACCAAGCGTAAGCCTGCTCGCAAGAGCAAAGCTCGTCGCACCATCCGTCGCAGAAAGTAGATTTCCCACGGATGAAATAGGACTTGAATACAATTCCTTTTGAACCCGTTTCCTTTTGGAAGCGGGTTCTTTTTATGCCATGCATGATGGTCCAACGAGTAGGGCGGGTCCGTTTTCGCCTGCGCGCCGTGGCGTGAACCCGCCATTGCCGACAGAGTTCAACTCTGGTTGGATCGATTACGGACAGGCCGCTGGGTATTGATCGGTAAACATGTAGTCGATCATTGCCACCAAATCGGAGATATCGATTGTCCCGTCCGGATAGAAATCCGCCTCGGCAGGACACGGTGGCGCCAGACCTCCTTCAAACATGAACTCGACTAAGTAAATCAGGTCGGAGATGTTCCAATGGTCCTCGGGATCAAAGTCAACATTGCCCGGCAAGTCCTGACAACATGATACGATCTCAAAACAGTGCGGCCCGTCCCAGATGGGGGGAACATTGTAGTCAGGAAATCCGTAAGACCAGCGCCAAGTGGCATTGGGTGGATAGAAACAGGAATCAAGACAGAGTAGGTGTCCGTCGGCCATGGGATCGGTGATAGCGACTTCAATCCAGTAGGAGATCGAGTCATACCCGGGCGGCAAACCACCGGTGTTCATCTTGGAACCGCCGAACCCGATGGTGTCGGCGCCCTGGCCGTCGACGCTGAAACCTGGCATCTCGAAGAACAGATTGAAGTATTCATCGGGGGGATTCCAATAAACTCCCCACCCGTGAACCTCCCAGGTGACAGACGGATTAGAGCCCGAAATCTCAAACCCATTGGTAGCCGCTGCGACCCATTCGGCATGGTAGTTGGTGAGACGGATTTGATAGGTAATGCCTTGCTCCAGGATTGGTAACATCCCGTTAACCAGCCCATCGACGTGATCGACACTGATCGCGCACATTTCTTCAGCTGTCGCCGGTCCGGCCGACATTGCCGACAAAAGCACGCATATGACTATTGCCTTGGTCACTTCTCACACCTCCGCAACTCTGTTACGGACAAGCAGCCGGCGACAATCCTCCATCAAACATAAACTCCATCATCCAAACCAAGTCGGTAATGTCAATGACTTCGGCGCCGCTGCCGTCAATGTCGGCCTCTTCCATACAGGGCGGTGCCGGGCCACCCCCGAACTGGTAGTCGGCCAGGTACACCAGGTCGGCGATGTCAAGCAGATCATCAGCACTGCCGTCGACATTGCCGCGTAGTCCAAGGCAGCATTGGCCGATGATGGGCCAACAGTGCGGTCCTTGCCAGCTCGGCGGAAAGGAGCCAACCGTCGATCCATAAGCCCAAATCCAACTACCGTCGGGTGGAAACCATGCAGAGTCGATGCAAAAGGTCCCTCCAGCGCTCGCTGTGTCGGTCAACTCAGCAGAAAAAGCCAAAGCTGGACCACTGTAGCCCGGCGGAAGACCCGGCCCCAACATAACAACGCTCAGTCTGAACCCAATCGTGTCAGAGCCGACACCGTGCCAATAGTGGGGTGGTGCAAAAAAAATGATGTTCCCCGGATCAGGACCCCAGGCAAACTCGGTCCAGAAATCCAATTCCCAGGTGACCGAGGAATCACTACCGGAGAATTCGAAGCCATTAGTAACGCTCTTGGCCTTGTTCGCCCCGTCCCCGTTGGTGAAGCCGAAATGGAAGATAACGACTCCAGACCCTACCATGATATTTCCATCGACCAGCCCCTCAACCTGGTCCAAGGTGACCGACGACCCATTCCCTTGCGCCATCGCCGGTACGGTCATTAGTAAAAGAACGGCTGTGCATGCAGTAGCTGTCTTCATCTCTGTCTTCTCTCTTGGTTAAGGACACTCCGCCGGCGACAGACCACCGTCAAACATGTATTCCATCAACCAGATCAGGTCGGTAATGTCAATGACATGGGCACCGCTACCGTCGATGTCGGCCTCTTCCATGCAGGGCGGCCAGGGTCCACCACCAAACTGGAAGTCGGCCATGTAAACGAGATCGGCGATGTCCAAAGGCGAAGGTCCACCGCTCCGGTCGACATCACCGCGATTCAGGCAGCATCCGGGCTGACATACATCACCAATGCCGTTCTGGTCGTCATCGACCTGATCCGGATTGGGATTGTGCGGACAGTTATCGATGTCTCCACAAATCCCATCGCTATCGAAGTCATCCTCTGCATCTTCGGGACATTCGTCACACAGGTCCCCAAGCCCGTCGGCGTCGAGGTCGGACTGATCCGGATTGACGTGTGCAATACAATTGTCGCACATGTCCCCGGCCCCGTCGGCATCGCCGTCCAGTTGATCGGGGTTAAACACCCAAGGGCAGTTGTCGTCCGGCTCCACTATTCCGTCACCGTCGGCGTCGTAATCGGTGACCACGTCATAGCAGTGCGGCCCTCCCCAAGCCGGCGGGAAGGAGCCCACTGTTGATCCATAAGCCCACATCCAGGTTCCGTTGGGTGGAAAGTAGCACGAGTCGATGCAGAATGTCCCTCCAATGCTCGCCGTGTCGGCAAACTGAAACTCAAAAAACAAAGCCGGGCCACTGTAGGCCGGCGGAAGACCCATTCCCAGCATGACGCTCGCTCCAAACCCAATCGTGTCGGAACCGACACCGTGCCAATAGGGCGATGTAAAGAAAAATATATCACCTTCCCAGGGTCCCCAAGAGAATTCGTCCCCATAGCTCACGAGATCCCAAGTGACCGACGAATCACTGCCGTAAAGCTCGAAGCCGTTGGTTATCCCCTTGGCCTTGTTCGCCCCATCACCGTTGGTGAAGCCGAAGTGGAATGACACAGTTCCGGCGCCGACCTCGATATTTCCATTGACCAATCCTTCGACTTCGTCCAGGGTGACCGACGACCCATTCCCTTGCGCCATCGCCGGTACGGTCATTAGTAAAAGAACGGCTGCGCATACGAAAGCTGTTTTCATCTTTGTCTTCCTTCCCGTAACTACGGACATACAGATGGCGCCGGTCCGCCGTCAAACATGAAATCCACGAAGTAAACCAGATCGCCGATGTCGACACCGTCGTCACCGTTCAGATCGGCTTCTTCATCACAAAGGGGAGCCGGGCCACCGGAGAACATCCAATCAACCAAGTAGACCAGATCGGCTATATCGATTTGTTCAGCGAGATCACCATTGACATTCCCGCGTATACCCTGGCAACATGAACCAACGATAGGCCAGCAGTGCGGTCCGTCCCAGGACGGGGCAAAGCTACCGATCGTCGATCCATAGGCCCAGATCCAACTACCGTCGGGGGGAAACCAAGACGAATCGAGGCAGAGTGTGCCTCCGACACTGGCCGAATCGCTCAGCGCCACCGAAATCCAGATGAATGGACCCGCATACCCCGGTGGCATTCCCGGACCGACCAAAACGGAGCTGTAGAATCCAACTGTGTCGGCGCCGACCAGGTGATTGGTTGGTCCCCAAATCCCGTATGTGTCCCAGAGTTCCCAGGGATTGAAGTGCCAGCCGGCCAGCATCCCATCCCAAGTGACCGACGAATCAGACCCATAGATTCGAAACCCATTGTGAATACCCCGGACCTTATTTGCCCCATCGCCATTCATGCAACTCAGGTTGAATGTCACGCTTCCGGAGCCGACCTGGATGTTTCCATTGACTAGCCCGTCAGCCTGATCCAGGGTGACGGACGATCCATTCGATTGTGCAATCGCTGGTACGGTCAGCAGCAAAAGAACAGCTGTGCATACAATAGTAGTTTTCATCTTTGTCCTCGCTCTCTATGCTCTTCACGGACAAGCCGGCGGTGGCGGGCCGTCGCGGAACATGTATTCAACGATATAAATCAAGTCTGTGATATCGGCTGAACCATCGTCGCCGAAATCTGCCGTGGCCATGTCTAATGGTGCCGGACCGCCTGAGAACATGAATGAGACCAGATAGACCAGATCAGAAACAGTAATCTCCCCGGTCGGATCGCAATCGATGTTGCCGCGCATGCCTTCGCAACAGCTGTAAATGTCATAACAATGCGGCCCGTCCCAATCGGGCTCAAAACTGCCTATGGCTGACCCGTAATACCACATCCAATCTCCCCACGGTGGAAAGTAACATGAGTCCAGGCAGAGTTGATGCCCGGCACTTTGCGGATCGGTGACAGTTAACTTTATCCAGAGACTGACTTCGTCCCACAGCGCCGGCATGCCGATGGCCACAACAACTGATCCAGCGTAGCCTATCGTGTCCGCCCCTGTACCGTCCACGCTAAAGGGGTACATTCCCCAGGGATCGAAGAAATCAGACATCCACGGGTGGCCATCATATTCAACAACGTTCCAACTCACGGCCGGATCGCTACCGGAGATCTCGAAGCCGTTGGTCATTGCTTTAACCTTGACAACTAGGTTGTTGGTGAGTCGTATCCAGTAAGTGATAGTATCCGAACTGACTGGAATGGCTCCGCCAACGAGTCCATCGACATGGTCCAGACTTACAGCGCACTCTTCCTGGGCGGAAGCGGGTGCAACTATCAGCAGAAGGACGGCGGTCAACAGGATGGTAGTTTTGATCATTGTCCTTTCTATTCTCCCTACGGGCAGGCCGGGGGTGGTGGTCCGTCGCGAAACATGTATTCAACGATGTATATCAAGTCGGTGATATCGGCTGAACCATCGTCGCCTAAGTCGGCCTGCTCCATGCAGTATGGCGCGGGTCCGCCGCCGAACATATAACTGACCAGGTATACGAGATCGGAGATAGTGATCTCATTGCCGGGATCGTTGTCGATGTTTCCTCGGATGCCGTCGCAACAAGGAGCGATCTCGAAACAGTGCGGACCGTCCCAGGATGGTGGGAACACACCGGGGGATTGACCATAAGACCATATCCAACGGCCCGCCGGTGGATACCAGCAGGAGTCGAGGCAAATCTGATGACCGACGCTACTGGGGTCAGTCACACTAAGGCGGATCCAGTAGCCGACCTCGTCCCAACCGGGAGGCATACCAGGGTCCAACATAGCGCTGCCGCCAAATCCCAGGGTGTCGGCGCCTGAGCCGTCCAGACTACCGGTTCTGATTTCCCATATCAGAGAAAACATCCACTCGAAAGCCGGGTCGTTTCCGTAATCCGTTACATTCCATGTAACCGACGGGTCGCTTCCGGATATCTCGAATCCATTGGTGATACCAATGACCTTGTTACTCACATCAAAGTTGGTGAGACGAATCCAAAACGTGACTCCGTTATCGGAAATCGGAATCCGATTACCGGGAAAGAGACCATCGACATGGTCCAGACCTATAGCGCATTGTTCCTGTGAGACCGACGGCGAAGCCGTCAGCAAAAGCCCGACGATGCATACGATAACGATTTTTGTCATCTTCCTCTCCATGCTATTCCGGACAGGCCGGCGGGGCGGGTCCGTCGCGGAACATGTATTCAACGATGTAAATCAAGTCTGTGATGTCGGCTGAGCCGTCGTCGCCGAAGTCGGCTGTGGCCATGTCGATCGGCGCCGGGCCGTCTGAGAACATGTAGGTGACAAGATAGATCAAATCGGAGATGGTGATTTCACCTGACGGATCACAATCGATGTTGCCACGCATACCCTGGCAGCACGACGCAATCTCAAAACAGTGCGGCCCGTCCCAAAGTGGCGCGAAACTGCCCACCGATGATCCATACGCCCACATCCAGGTGCCGTTAGGTGGATAGTAGCAGGAGTCAAGGCATAGCTGATGGCCGACTGCGGCCGGATCGTTAACAACGATGGAAAACCAGTAGGCTGTGTCCGAGTACCCCCTTGGCAGCGGTGCGCCCAGCATGATACTACCGCCAATCCCGATGGTGTCGGCCCCGAATCCATCCACATTGACCATGGAATACCCAAAAACCAGATCGAAGATGTCACGCACAAACTGCAAGGCTCCTGTGTCTGTAACATTCCAATTCACGGCCGGGTCGCTACCCGATAGCTCGAATCCGTTTGTGAGCCCCTTCACCCCACTTGTCTGGCTGAGATTGGTGATCCGGATGCTGAAAGTAACTTCCTGATTCGAGATGGGGATCTGACCGCCGTTTGCACCCGTCACATGGTCCAGGCTGACGGCACACATGTCTTGCGAGATGGCCGTCACCGGTAGCAGCAACAGAGCGCTGACGAACAAAGATGTCTTGGTCATCTTGTGCCTTCTCTCGTTTGCATCTTACGGACAGTCCGCGGGCGCGCTGCCTCCATTGAACATATAATCTACCAAGTGGACAAGATCGGCGATATCCGTCTGGCCGTCATCGTTCAGGTCGACTTCGACCATACAATCGGGCGCCACACCCCCAGCGAACATCCAGTCGACCAGATGCACCAGGTCTGTGATCTGATTGTCTCCCGGTTCACCATCTACATTACCTCGGATGCCCGTACAACAGCTGACGTCGACACCCACGGTGAACATTGTGGACTTGAAGTCACCCGTTCCATCACTGACTTCCACCGTATAGGTGCCGGCCGCAAGGGGACCCACCTCGATATCACCGCCATATTCGAAAATGATATCAAGACAGATCGGACCACCACTGAAATAGCCGGTGGAGTTGTAATAGAAAGTATTGCCGACCTGATTAAAAGAAGTACCCGTAGGAGTCCAACATGAATTCGGGTACCATCCATAGATATGGATGGTGACAACGTCGTTGGTATCCGGCCAGCTTGGGCTGACATCGACCGACCAGACTCTCGCATACGATGTGCTAACAGGCACGGCCGCCAGGGCCACTACCAACATCGTACAAAGGACCATCCTATAGCCGTCCGGGAGCCTCGTATTCTTTTTCACTGGGGACACTCCTCGGGCGCCGGTCCGCCCGTGAACATGAAGTCAACCAGAAGCACCAGGTCGGCGATGTCGATGGGACCGTCCCCGTTCAGGTCAGCTTCCGTCAAGCACAGTGGGGGGGGACCATCGTTGAACATGAAGTCGACCAGATAGACAAGGTCGCCGATCAGATTTCCACCGGGTTCACTGTCTATGTTGCCGCGGATGCCTTCGCAACAGAGCCAGGGGGTGACGTGGAAAACCGTATCCATGGAGTGGCCTGTTCCATCATGGACGATTAGTGTGTAGCTGCCCATCGGCAGCGGGTCGAGAATGCGGGTGTGGCTGTAGGGGATTACTATGAAAAAACATCCGCCCCACCAATTGGGATACCCGTTGATGTAGTAGTGGATGGTTTTGTCCGTTTGCGAAAAATATGACCCGTCTATCTCCCAGCAACTCTCGGGAAACCATCCATGGGCCATGATCGAAATGGATTCATCCGAGTCGGGGTACTCAGGTTGGATGATGACACCATCGACAGCAGCGTGCAGCACACCCAGCGGCATGGCCGAAAGCGCAATTACAATTGCCAGAGACCCGACCGTTGTACGGTGGATCGAGTTCGATAGTTGATGATGTTGCATTAGATTGGACCCTCCTGCAATGTGTACGGCGGTCCTTATCATTCCTTATCAGTATAGCAGAAATGGAGTTACAGGTCAAGCTTTTTGTAGAGCTAACAAGACATCAGAGCCGACCACCGACTAATCCCCGGCCTCGGCATTGACCTTGCGGCTGTGTTGTCGCGCGATCATGGCGACGAAAAACGCGAAGGCGTAACCGCCCTGCCCCCAAAGCCATCCGGTCTCCAGGAAGGTGGTGACCACAAAGAGAGTCCCGGTGGCGTACAAGGCCAGGGTGCAGGCACGGTTTTGCAGTTCAACCTGCGATGACCAGATTCGGCGACTGAGACGAAACTGATTAATCATCAGCGCAGCCAGAGAAATCCCACCGATCAAACCGGCTTCAGCCAGATAGTGCAAGAACAAATTGTGGGCCGATAGTCCGCGAACCCAGGGTCCAACCTCCGAGAGACTTAGTGTCGGAAGGATATGGTGGATGCTGCGGAAACAGCCGGGACCTATTCCGGTCAGCGGATCACTCAGGAAGGCCTTCAAGGCAAAACTCCATAAGGTCAAGCGAAGAAAAACCGTCGAACCGGTCGGGGATTCAAGCACGACTGTGAAACGATCGACAACACCTTGCAGCATACCCGGATTCAGACCGATAACGGCCAATGTCAGGCCGGCAGCGCCGATGACCAGCCACCGACATCTCAAGCTTACTCTGACCTGTTCCATGGCAAACCCGGACTGTCTGTTTTCTGCCCTAAGGCGTCGATGATACCGCCAGGACAATATCACTACCAGTAGTGACATGATCAGGGCGAAGATTATGGAGAATCGAGACTGCGTCGAAATCAGCCCCCCCAGGACAACGGCAGTGCCCAGCAGGTACCAAACGGCTCCACTTTTTCTGTGCCACAGATACAGACTGGTCGCTACCGGAAGAGTCATCATGGCCAGCGCGTTGAAAGTCATGGGTGAGAAGCCCCAACTGCGCTCGCCACCACCGGTAGCTATAAACCCACCCAGCACGATGAGAGCATGGCCGACACAGACCCAGAAAAAGACCCTGACCAGCGTGTCAATCCTGCTCTTACCGGCCAGTCGGTAGATCGATAGAAATGAGAGCATGAGAAAGGTCAGGCGGGCCAGCACTCTTAGCGAGATTGTCGGATTGCTGCCCACCATTCCGGCAACAAAAACTGCGGCAATGAGCACCGCAAAATTAAGAGTCAGGCGCGGGAATCGCAAGGGGAGGCGATGGTCGACCAGCAGGTCCAGGGTGGCGGCCAGTATCACCAGGGCCGCGGCGACATCGGTGAGTAACAAGGGAATCGAATCGACCAAGACCCATTGAATGAAGATCGCAAACACATACTGATACACAGCCAACCTGGGGTGCGACACTATTATCACACATGTCGCAGCGGCAATCGGCGCCAGCGCCAGGAGTGTCTTGCCCGCCAGTAACAGGGCGATAGAAGGGAGCAACAACACGATTGTAACGGCGACCATTCCGGAGGTGGAAAGGGGTAAGCGGGTCCCACCCTGATTCATGCCAATCACACTATCTAAAGACATGCGGGCAAGATAATCTAAAGCTCCGGCAGGGTCAATTGTCTTCCACGTCGGATAGTCAAGCCCATAAATGGGTCGTTCGCGCTTCGCGCGCCAACACCATGGTAGCTCCGTCGTTGCGAGGAGTCCTCCGCCTACGGCGGGGGACGACGCGGCATTCTCATCTTGCCCGTTACCCGGCGCCGGACGGCTTAATGTTTGATGCGTCGGACAGGTGGCTGTCTCCGGTACATGACATAGGCGAGTCTGAAGACTCACCCATCACAACGCTATTGAGAACGTCTCCACGTCATGCTGAGCGGAGTCGAAGCATGTTCCACCGTCCCAAACAAGGTTTGAGACGGCCACCCGACAGACCGAGATGGCCATTGCCCCCAAAAAAAACAGCCGCCCCAAATTGAGGCGGCTGTATGTCGGTAGCAACGCCCGCGAAGCGGGCAAAAACAGATTTATCTGTTAGTTTTCCTGGTGGACGAAATCGTCGTACTCCACTTCGAAGCGAAGTTTGTGCTTGGCCTCTTCCTGAGCCAGTCCCAGGAAAAGATCCTTCAATCCGGAATCGTCGGTGGCCACGGCCAGATTCTTGTAGAGCGTGTAGGCGTTGGTTTCGTTTTGAATGGCTACCATCAACGCTTCCTGAAAACCCATGTCCGGTTTGGCATCGACTTCGGTCAGACTCTCACCTATCTTGAGATCGACCACTCTTTCTTCGGAGCTAAGCAGTACTTTACCTTCGACAACGGCTTCCAGTTTTTTCTTGTGACCAAGTTCTTCGGCGGCAAACTCAAGGAAAGCTTCGCGCATCTGTTTGCCTTCCATCTTTCCGGCCAGGTCGGTATAAAAATCTGCGGCTTCCTGTTCTTTTCCGATTGCAAAAGTCAGTATCTGTTCAACTGAATCGAATTTCATCTCACCTCCGGTTATTTATTCAGACAGTTCTAATCAGGGAAACGCCGGGACACAGGTGCCGGTTCCTGACTGTCGTCGTCGTCAAACTTGGCTGGCCACCTCGTTCATCATAAAGGCATGCATGGCGCGGGCCGCTTTTTTGCCTGCGCCGGCGGCCAGTATCACGGTAGCGCCACCGGTCACGATATCGCCACCGGCAAACACGCCTTTGCGCGAAGTCTCCATAGTCTCTTCATCGACCGTGATATTTCCCCAGCGATTGGTGTCCAGACCGGGCGTTGTTTGCGGGATCAGCGGGTTGGAAGAGTTGCCGATAGCCACCACCACCAGGTCGACCTCCATGATGAAATTAGAACCTTCGATCGGCACCGGACGGCGTCGTCCCGAGTCGTCCGGTTCGCCCAGTTCCATCTGCATGCATTCCATCGAGGTGACTTTACCGTCGCCGTTGCCATTGAACTTTATCGGTGTCGTCAGCAAATGAAACTGCACCCCTTCATCCATAGCATGATGAATCTCTTCGGCGCGGGCAGGCATCTCAGCTTCGGACCGACGGTAAACGATATAGGCGTTGTCCGCACCCAGTCGGAGTCCCGTGCGCACGGCGTCCATGGCGGTGTTGCCACCACCGAGGACGGCGATATTCTTACCTTCGATAATCGGCGTGTCGTTGTTCGGAAAATCATAAGCGCGCATCAGATTGGAACGGGTCAGATACTCATTGGCCGAGTAGATACCGATCAGGTTCTCGCCGGGAACGCCCATGAAATTCGGCAGCCCGGCGCCGGTGCCGATGAAAACCGAATCATAGCCCATCTCGAAGAGTTCATCGATTGTATCCATCTTGCCGACCACGGTCGAGTTCTGAAACTCCACGCCCATCTCGGCCAGAACGTCACACTCCGCCTGGACGATATGTTTGGGCAGCCGGAACTCCGGGATACCATAGACCAGCACGCCGCCCGGTTTGTGCAGAGCCTCAAAGACAGTGATCTTGTGGCCCAGCTTGACCAGGTCACCGGCGACTGTCAGTCCGGCCGGTCCGGAGCCGACGATAGCTACTTTCTTGCCGGTCGGCGGAGCGATTTCGGGTAATTGGACCAGATCGTTCTCGCGTTCGTAGTCCGCCACGAATCTCTCAAGGTATCCAACTGCTACCGGTTTGAATTTCTTGGAAAGGGTGCACACCATCTCGCACTGTTCTTCCTGCGGACAGACCCGTCCGCAGACGGCCGGGAGGGCGTTGGTCTCTTTGATCTTGCGAGCGGCTGCGGCGTACTCTTTGTCCATGACCAGTCGGATAAACCCGGGAATATCCACCTCGACCGGACATCCAGGGATGCACGGCGCTTTTTTGCACTCGATGCACCTGTTCGCCTCCAAAAGCGCCTGTTCTTCGGTCAAACCGAGCGGCACTTCCTGGAAGTTGGAATTGCGGACGTTGGGTTCCTGCTCCGGCATCGATTGCCGGGGAATCTTCATCCGTTCTTTCGGGGGTAACTTCTCTGTATTCTCTGTCACACCTTGCTCCGTCTATGCTAAATGAGCAGACTCAAATGCAGTCTGCTTCAACTTCGTAAGTTCTAACTCGGGTATGCAAACTTCTCCACCGCTTCGGCCAGCTTGCAGCCGGGGTTTTCCAGGAACCTTTTCATGGCAGCTTGTTCTTGTTCGCGGTAAGCGCCCAGACGGCTGGTCAACTGATCAAAGTCCACCAGGTGACCGTCAAAATCGGGACCATCGACACAAGCGAACTTTGTCTTATCGCCGACCGAGACACGACAGCCGCCGCACATACCGGTGCCGTCGATCATAAGCGGGTTCAACGACACCCAGGTCGGCACTTCGTAGTCGCGGGTCAGATTGGCCACTACTTTCATCATGATAACCGGACCGATAGCCATGATCATGCCGACCTTTTCCTCACCGTCCAGAAGGTTCTTGAGGATGTCGGTGACAAAACCGTGGTGCCCGACCGAACCGTCATCGGTGCATACATGCATCTCATCGGCAACGGCTGAGTGCTCTTCTTCGTAGAACAGGATGTCTTTTGAGCGGGCGCCGATAATCGTGTGTACTTTGTTGCCGGCTTCTTTGTAGGCTTGGGCGATTGGGTAGATCGGTGCGATTCCTATGCCGCCACCGACCAGCACGGCTGTGCCCCAGTTGTCGACATGCGAGGGGATACCCAGCGGTCCGACACAGTCGGAGATTTCACCTGAGTCGGGCACCGTTGTCATTAGGGCTGATGTCTTGCCGACTACTTGGTAGATTACTGTCAGGAGTCCGTTCTCTTTGTCGAGTCCGGCGATGGACATTGGTACGCGTTCGCCGTTTTCGTTGACGCGCAGGATTACAAATTGTCCGGCTTTGGCTTTGGCCACCAGGCGCGGGACTTCGATTCTCATTTTCCAGACCTGCGGTCCGATCTGGGTGTTGTCTATTACCTTCGGCATTCGTTTCCTCCATACCTCTTTGAGCGTCGATGATAACAGTTTAACTCAAAAAAGCAAGGCGATTCTCAGGTAGTATTGATCGTTTTTCACTTGCCGGCCCGATCAGCAGAAAGGCCCTTCCCGAGCGGGATTTCGCTTGACAGCGTTTGTCCCAGCGTCGTATACTGGAGTACATTGATCATGTTCCCGATGCACTAACGCATCAACCGCTGAACCAGACATCCTGATTGACCCCACCGATCGGCGGAGTGCTCAGGCGCACCTGTGTGCGTATCAACCGTGGAGGAGTTATGCAACAATTGTATCGAGTGGTGGCGGTCGGGGTGGTCTTCGCCCTGGCCATGCTGCCGGCGAGCGCTCTGGCGCAGGGTCCCGACATCGTGTCGGTTCAGCCCACGCAGAACGCATCGAATGTCGCTTCGAGCAGCGACATATCGGTGACCTTCGACAGCGACATGGACGCCGCAACCATCAACAGCGGCACTTTCGTGGTTAATACTCGAACGACCGGGCTTCAGACCGGGACCTACGGCTACGATGCCGGCACCCGCACCGCCTGGTTCGACCCGGACACTGACTTCAAACCTGGCGAAGTGGTTTCGGTGACATTGACCACGGGCGTCACCGCACAGGGGGTGCCGCTGAGCGCGAGCTTCTCGTGGACCTTCACGGTAGTTGTCGAAACCGGCGTAGGTGCTCTTGTTTGGACCGATACGTACCCTCTGCTGGAGTCATCTTCCCATGCGGTCTCTACGGCCGACCTCAACGGTGACGGGTATCCCGATTTACTGGTTATTAATCGCAAGCATAATACCGCCAACGACTTGTCCGTGCACCTAAACAACGGGGATGGCACTTTCAGGCCGGGAGTCCCATACGAGGCCGGCAATATGGTAGAGGTGTCGAGCGCCGCCGATCTCAACGGTGACGGGTTTTCGGAGTTGATCGTCGTATCGGGCTATTACCCGTGGACGGGGATATGCATTATGGACAACAATGGTGATGGAACGTTCGCACCGCCTGAGCTCCACTCGGTCGGCGGCAGTCCCAGAGGCACGGCGGTCGCTGATTACAACGGTGACGGTCATCTTGACGTGGCTACCGCTTGCTACGACGGCGGCCATGTGGCAGTGCTGCTAAACGACGCCAACGGCGGACTTAGCCCTTTCACTCCATACTCGGTTGATGGCACCCCCACCAGCGTGGTCACCGCTGACCTCAACAGCGACGGCTTCATGGATTTGGCGGCCACCATCGGCAGCGGTGAGGTTGCGATTCTCTTGAATGATGGGACAGGCGAGTTTAGTCCGCGCGTTCAATACCCGGTCGACGGAAGTGGAATCCTGGGACTCGTAACCGCAGATTTGAACCACGACGGCCATATGGACCTCGTTTCCGCAGCAACAACAGGTTACACACAGTCTGTTATGCTCAATAACGGCCTGGGCGTTTTCTCGACCTATACCGTCTTGTACCCCTCTCGACGCACTCACCACCTTCTGGCCTGTGACCTGCATGCAAGCGGCCACCAGGATATTCTCTACGCTGAACGTCACAATCCGGGAGCCCATGGGGTTATGGCCAACAATGGGGACGGTACATTCGAACTCTGTGCTCGATACCCAACCGGCAATACAACACCAACATGGGTGGCCGTGGCTGACTTCGACGGAGACGGCGATCTTGATGTGGTAACGACAGATGGCAGTGACTTCGTGTCGATTTCCTTCAACGTCGAAGGCCACCCCTGCCCGCTTCTTTCGTTCCCTGAGAAAGGCGACGATGCGACAACATCACTGGGCACTTTTGTGGTTCTGGTGAAGCAACAGTTCCGTTCGCTGTTCGCCGATTATCTGGGCTACGACCCGTCCAACTACAACTTGCGCAGCCCTATCCTGGAAGACGAGGGGACGATCATCGGTCGCAGCGACATGCACCACCATGGCGATCCTGATGACGCCACCGGCGTCCCGACCGGAGAGGCCGACATCACCGTTGGGGACAACGATTTCACACTAGTACCGGAAGGATTCCAAGGTCCCGCAGGGACTGAGGAGATTCACACAGAAATCCACTCCTTGAACATGACACATGTGAGCGGCGCGGCTGTCAGAGCGGGCACTCATGCGCCCTCGCGGACCAGAAGCTTCGGCGAGATCGAATCAGTTCCCGGCAACTTGTACGGGCTACCGGGTCAAAGTTTTTTCAACGTTTTTGTCGAAGTCGACATTCCCGAGAATCTCTCGAACCCCTGGGGGGCCGGTATGATTGTTGCCAACGAGGACCCGCTTCTGGTGCGGGCTGAGAACCTCTTGGTACTGCCACCACGAGTCGTCTACATCCACGACAACTCAAGTGCTGTGCCGGTGGTTTTGCAGAACTCCAACCCGCCACTGTGGGAGTCGGGTGACGTTATGGGCTATTTGGTTCTGGCCGGTCACGGCGTAAACATGACTATGGCGGACAGCGCTCTTTTCGATACCATCATCGATACGCTGCCGGAGATGCCACCTCCATACATGGAGATCGGAATCGACATCAAACCGTTCTCGTGCCCCAACCCGCTGAATATCAAATCGCACGGCGTCACCTCGCACCATTCCGACACCATAACGCCCGGAGTGTCCAAGGTGCAGCCCGGCGGTTTCGATAAACCCAAGGCATTGCTTCCGGCGGCCGTTTTAGGCAGCGCCGATCTGGATGTGACCGAGATCGACCCGACCACGGTGACGTTGGCCGGAGTATCGGCCTATCGCTGGAGCTTCGAAGATGTCGCCACACCCAACCTTGACGATGCCGAACCGTGCGAATGCAACACTATCGGCTCAGACGGCTATACCGATCTGACTTTGAAGTTCGACAAGAGTGCCGTGATCGATGCGCTGGGTGAGGTGGGCAACGGCGATGTGATTCCCCTCACGCTCTCAGGCGAGTTGACCGACGGCAGCGCCTTCGAGGGTGTGGACTGCGTGGTTATTCGCGCCGGGGGACCGGGCGAGGAACCGGGTTCATCGTCGGCGCTTGATCGACCGACTCTGATCGGCAACTTCCCCAACCCGTTCAACCCGACCACCGAGTTCAACTTCTACCTACCCCAGACGACCGAGGTAACACTCGAAGTGTTCAACATCGTGGGACAGCGGGTGATCACGCTGGTGGATGATTCCCGGGAGGCCGGGGAGCATTCGATCCGGTGGGACAGCCGTGACCAACAAGGCGACCACGTGGCCAGCGGTGTCTACTTCTATCGTCTGAAGACTGACACGGTAGCTATTACCAGAAAGATGGTGCTGATGAGATAGCTTCTCGCGGAGACTCATCGCATCTTCCAACAATTCCGACTTCGGCGGCCTCGCCCTATGGTCGCCGAAGCCGTTTTTGTTCACGATGGCGAATGTCAATGGTTAAGTGAGACTAAACGAGGCGCTTCCCAGGGGAGAGGAAGGGTCCTTCTTTTGAGAGCGTTTCAGTCGGCCGTCGTTCTGTGTGCGGCTCAGTGACATAACAAGCGGTAGAAACCGCGGTCACTGCTCTCGATGTTCAACGGAGACCATTACAGTTCATTCCAGCAATGAGTCCCCATCCAGTTTTTCCAACAGAGCGATCACCTTTTTTCTATCTTCGGCCAGCGCCGCCGTCTCGCGGAAGAATTGGGGGAATGTGGAGTTGGCTTTGATCAGCATCAGGTTGAGACTAATCAGCAACTCTTTATCGTCCTTCAGGAGGTTATTCAGGTTCGCGTCCACTCTACCCAAAACCGTACTCACATTCTGGAACTTGTCACTGAATTTGTCGTTTATTGTTCGCTGATCCGAGACGACCTGCTCGACCTGTTTGCGAACAAGCTCGATAGAACGCCGCTGTTCTTTACTGGTTTCATTGACTTCACCGCGGATCTTATCCTGCATCTGATTCATAGAGGGACCGTGTGAGTCGAATTTCCGTTCCAGGTTTGTCAGCCTGTCTTCGAGACGTTTCAAGTCGTTACGACACTCCTCGACGTTTGAGCTTATTCTGGTCAGCTCCGTCAAGGTGGGTCCTAGTACCAATTCAATCTGATCCTTCAGTCGGGATTTCAACTTCGGGTAGACGATGTCGGCGATTCGTTCAAGTATCCAGTCAAACAACCCTGTATACCTCCTCCTTAGAACCTACGGAATCTTGATCGGTATCAGTTTCCACGTCGTCGATTCGTTTCCGAATCTGGTTGCACAGATCAATGGAACGCTCTTTGGACCTTCGCAGTCCGTCCATATCGTCGGCGATGTCTTCCAAACGGGCAACCAACTCGTCGAGTGTCAATACCGGCTGAAAGTCTGTCGACTTTTCGTCCGGTATTTCCGTATCTCGCACAATTGGCAACCTGCCGGCGATATATCGAGTAAGGGTACGTTCGTATTCCTCCCAGACTTCTCTTTCATTGTCCATCTGATCGCCGACTAGTACTTGCGTTAGTACGTCGGCCGCAGCTCGCGCCTCAGACGGTTCCAAGCCCTTGTTTAGAAGTCCCTTGTACAAGACCCAGTATGCCCCCTCCTTAAGGGTCTCGGGGGGACCAACGTCGATTTCGAGCATCTCTGCTTCACGCTTGAGAACCGACGGCAAGGCCAACTCAATCTGCTCTCGATCAGTAGGGTCCAGTCCGAGGGAAACGGATAGCGGACCTTTGTCCTGATCACGATCCGCCGTTTCAGTTTTCCGCGGAAACACGGAGAAATTCGACATTAGATTGGCCAGAGCTACTATTGCGGCCAGTTGCAAATCAGGATCGTGGTCGAAGCCGTTAAGTACTTGTGAACTCTGATGCTCACCGACAGCCCGGCAAATGGATACCGGCATATTCCAATACAGTAGTAAATGCTGGCCGGCTTCGGTATAGAGCGTCTTGAGTTGCCCTTCATCGAGGCCGTCTTCGGTTTCTGGGGACTCGACCGATGGGTGAGGGAGTTGGGACCGGTTCTCCTGATGTCGTTTAGCAACCAACAGGATTCCAATATCATGAACGAGACCGGCTACGTAAGCTTCGTCGGGTGTCGGATAACCACACTTTTGTGCTATTCTCCTGGATGCGATGGCCACTTCCACCGAATGTCGCCAAAACCGATCGCGATCCACACCACCTAACCAATCATCCGTTATGCCTCTAATTGCAGAGGGTAAGACCAGGCCAAGGATTCCACTCCACCCAAGTCGTGCGGCAATTTCGCCCGAGTCGGCGATCTTCTGCCTTTGCCCAAAATATGCTGAATTCGCAAGGTTCAGCACTTTGGCCGAAGTAGGGAAGTCGTAGTTGATTACAGCAGCCAAGTCGGCCACTGAGGCAGTTTTGTCACCGGCAATCCTCAGAATCGCAGCCAGATTTTCCGGCAGCGCCGGAAGTTCTCTCATTCCTGAAACGAAGTGTTTGTCAGTCGTCTTGGGCATCATAGATATCAATGTCCTTTTGCTACTCCTCTATTTATCGGTCACACACTACCTATCTTTAGGTGTCGCATACCATTTGTGGTGTGTTTAACCCGAAGAGATAGGCTCCTTGACTACTGCGGCTTTGACCAACTGGTCACCACACACGAGCTACTCATCACAATCGCATTGCTAAAACACGGACAGAAACGTAGATTATACCATCGCAACAACCCCTCGCACTGCCCATTGATTAAACATCGACCGCCACACCAGCGAAGGAGTTGAACATGACCTACAGGACGTTCGGCAGCAAGGCAGCGAGTGGTAACACAATAGCCCAAATCATCATGGTGGCAGCATGCGTCCTTTTGCTATTAGTCGTACCGCATTCGGCAATAGCCCAGCAGGACGGAGCCACCAACCAGGAGGACATCGATCTGGGCTGCCATACGTTCACCCGGTACCGGCAACTTACCGGCGACAGTGAAATGCGAGCCGCCTGCCCCACCGAAGGGGTGTGCGATGATCCCTTGATCCGTGATAGCTGGCTGGTTGAACCAGGGCAGCCGGTCCAGACAATCCGCGCCTTCTTCCACGTAGCGGCCGAAGAGGATTGCAGCAACCCGGTCATCTCCGAAGAGGACCTCCTGGACGCGTTCGACAGTCTGAACGCACAGTTTCTTCCATACGGTATCCAGTTCGAGTGTCAGTGGGACCTTGTCTGCGATTCCGGTTTTGCGATTCTGGAAAGCTTTGCCGAGATTAACGCCATGAAGAACTACTCGGCCGTCGAACCCGATCACTACCTGAACATCTGTGTTGGCCGTCTGCGAATCGAGGGTATGGGCTGGTTCTCTATGGGGACGTTTCCATGGTCCAGTTGGTCGCTGATTTACGCCGGCGGGATTATCATGGACTATCGCCACATGCCACCCACCAATTACTCCACATTGACCCATGAAGTCGGCCACAATCTGGGCCTTCACCACACCCACCACGGCACCACCGAGGTCAGCCAATGTGGTCCTTGCTACGAAATGCCGCAAGCCGAGGGTCGCGACACGGTCGGTGACCTCTGTTCCGATACACCTCCCACTATTCCCTGGTATGGAGTGTGCGGGATGATTCTGGGGTCCGATCCCTGTAGCGGAGTTCCCTGGCCGCCCGGCGATCCGGAAAACTACATGAGTTACAGACAAAGCCATTGTCGTTCTGCGTTCACTCAGCAGCAGGCCGCCCGTATGCACTGCTGGACGCGCGATCTCTTAATGGGCTGGATCAAGACAGCCGATATTGAGACCGACATCACCGATGGACCCTCGCCGTTGCAGGTCAACTTTAGTGGTATCCCGCACAAAGAGATTCTCTCGTGGCATTGGGATTTTGGTGACGGTAACTCGGCCTATGTGCAGAATCCTGTCCATGCCTACAACCAAGCCGGCCTGTTCGATGTGACTCTCACTATCGAAGCTACCGATGGCGAGTTTTACAACCTTCAGCAAGAACTTATCTGGGCGCAGGCGGAGTCGCTCATCGTACCTATCGTAACGGCAGCGGTTGGCCAATCTTGCCGCGTTGATATTTATGCCACCAACACTCTGCCGACTTCGGAGATTGTTCTGCCGTTCAGCTGGGCCGGTCCCCTTGAGGTACAGTTTGACTCTGCTTCAACCTACGGATTGCGCTCGACGGCATTTGACAGTCGCGGCATGATTAACCTCAGCCCGGCCAATAAACGCGGCGTCTATAGGTTCCGCTCGACCGAAGGATACCAACTGCCGCCGGACAGCGGCGCTATAGTCAGTCTGTACTTTACGTGTCCGAACGGAGTTACTGGAGATACCAACCCGGTTACGATTACGTCCTACGGTGGGTACGCTGCGCTGTTTACCACGAGTCGTGGCTCGGTCACACCTATGCAAGTTGCAGGGGCGTTGGTTGTCTGCATTCCCGGTGACATTAACAACGACGGTCTTGGCCCCGACATTTCAGACCTGGTATACATGGTGGATTACATGTTCAATGGCGGACCTCCGCCTGAGGTCCCGGCCACCGCCGATGTCGACGGTTCCGGCGGGCTGATCGATATTGCCGATTTGGTCTACCTGGTCGATTTCATGTTCACCGGCGGCCCGGCGCCTGAGTGTGCGATTTAGGTCATCCACCCAGAGTCCGACAAGCGTCAGGCCCCCGCCCCAGAAAGGCCTTGCCTCAAACCGGCTAATTCTGTATCCTGATATAGTATGTACTGGCAATTAGTACCATTGAATGAGTCGCGAAAGATCAAAGCAGGCGCGGCTCCCAACGAAAGTCCAGATTTGCGCGGCAGGGGCGGACGTCTTTGAACAGGGCTTTCGAGAATCCCGGCATGATGAGGTTGCTTGAAAGGGCCTGAAAAGGTCAGGCCAGAGAAAAGTGTAGTGTAAATTGACCCGATTTCGCTCCAATAACAAGACCGGGAACAAAAGCGAAACGGGTAGAACAGCGGTGTAAGAGGATATGACACAAAAAGTTAGATGGGTTGTCGCAGCGATGACCGTGCTTGGGGCTCTGTTGGGAGGTTTGGCCGGGTATATGAAGCCCGAGCTGATGAATTCTCTTGGTTTTATCGGGGGATTGTTTGTGAACGGCCTGCGTTTGGTCGTTCTGCCGTTGATTATTGCCGGCCTGGTGGCCGGCGTGGCCTCGATTGGTCAGTTTCGTCGTACCGGTGGCGCGCTTGGGGTCGGGTTATTTTATTTTCTGGGCACCACCGTAATAGCTATGGGGATCGGATTGCTTTTGGTCAGTCTGATCGGCCCCGGCGTGGGGGTGGATCAGAGCGCGGGTTTTGTCCCGCAACAGATTTCGCGGATTGGTGAGATTACCGCCGGTGATGTCTTCGGACGCTTTATCCCTACCAGCCTAACCAGCGCCGCTCTGAGCGGCAACTTTTTTGGCATCATACTCTTTTCGATGGCCTTTGGCCTCGTTCTGTCAACCCTGGGCGCCCAGCAACGGGTGATCGTGGACTTTTTCCGCGGGCTGCGTGATGCCATGATAAAGCTGGTCCCGTACTTGCTCTATGCAGCGCCGGTGGGGCTGTTTTTTCTGGTGGGTCAGGCGGTGGCCGCTGCCGATATCAGCGGGTCGGCTGCTTTCACCCAGTTGGGTACTTATCTGATTGTCGTGTTTGGCGCTTTGCTGATTCATGGTGTGATAGTGATCCCGCTGGTACTGAAGTTTTTCTGCAAACGATCACCTATTGACTACTTCGCCAAGTTCTTCCCAGCTTTCGGCACTGCTTTGGGCACCGGGTCATCATTGGCCACCCTTCCAGTAACTTATGAGTGCGTCGTTGACAAGGCGCGAGTGGATAACCGAGCCTCCGCTTTGGTGATTCCCCTGGGGGCAACGGTGAATCTGGATGGTAGCGCCATCACCGGGGTGGTGGTGGCCATGTTTGTGGCGCAGGTGTTCGGGGTAGACTTGTCGGCTCTTCAGACCCTGATGATACTGGGTGCCACGCTGGCGGTGTCGATAGGCACGGCTGGTTTGCCGGGGTCATCACTACTGACAGCGGCCATAGTGTTCAACATTGCCGGATTCCCGACCGAGGCATACGCCGGACTGGGGCTTGTAATCGCGGCAGACTGGTTGGTCGATCGTGGTCGGGCCGTGGTCAATGTGTGGAGTGATGCCGTCGGAGCCGCCTTTGTTGATCAGCGCATGAAAGCCGCCGCTGTGGCTGCCTCGAAAAGCCTTGTTCGCCCTCAGAGGAGTGTTACGCGGGATACCCGAGACGGTTACAGGCGTGACGGTTCGCGCGGTCGTGACCGCCGCTCGGCCAACGGGCGAGAGGGTAGAGAACGTGGACAGCATCAGGGTGAAGACAGACGTCGTGGCGGCAGCCGGGACGGACGTCAACCGCGTGAGCGAGGCAACCAGGGTCGCGATCGGATTCCGGCCCAAGCTGGAAAGCAAGACCAAGCCTCACCGTTCGCCATGTCGGGCAACAACAAATCAAGCTTTGATCAGGACGCCTCCAAACCGGTAACGGAAAAAACGCCCGAGCGCCGCACCAGGCCGTCCTCCCGATCATCCATGGGGTCACGACCGGAGCGCTCCGCCCCCGCTGCCCGAACCTCCGGGCGCAAGAGAGTCCCGGCAGATCGTCAGAAACAACCGGGGCCAAAACGTTCACCGGAATCCGGCCCCGACCCGAGGCAACGGAGACAACGCCCGGCGGCTCAGCCTGCTCCGGTGGATAAAGTGCCTGCGCCGACGCCCGAGGCGTCATCGCATGAACTCCATCCGAAGACTATCGAGCGCGAGCGGGAACGAGTCAGCGCCCAATTGTCTGCTCTTAGACACAACGAGCGACAGGCTCAATCGAATGGTCCCGAGAAGGCGAATGAGCCATCTGAAGAGTCTCAAACACCTGCACGCGTCGAACCAATCGGCGAGGCTTTTCCCCATATTGATTATTCAGAATCCGACCGCCCACCGGCATCGGCTGAAAAGCCGTCCGGTGATCGGCACCGACCAGCCTCTCGCCCTACGGAGAGGCCGCCCGTCGACGCCGTCAAGACCGGTTCTATGAACGAAGCGGATAATGGGGATAGACCCCGTGAAGAACCGGCAACGGTAGTAGCAGAGGCCGTCGCAGATGTGATGACCGATGATTCGGCTGAAGGTTCAGAGCCGTCATTCGGACGCAAGAAGGTGCGCAAAGGAGAAAAGTTCAAAAGCGCCGCCAAACCCGAGGCGACCGACCAGGAGACATCGCAGTCCGGGCCGCCCGATGATACAAAACATCCGGACCCCGGCGCATACGAAGTTGAGAAACAGTCTTTTGGGCGGGCCAAGAAAAAGCGCACTCGTTGAACGGGCCGATAGAGAAGGTCCTGAACATCGGAGAATCCATTGACGACCGACAGTCTGGCTTTTCATTACGTCTGTCGACCGGAGGAGGCGGCTAAACTTGTTGCCAATCACGACCGGTTCTGGGTCGTGGAGTGCGGCTGCCGCAAAAGCCGTGACAATAAGTGCTCAAGCGTCAACCATGAGATCTGTCTGTGGTTTCATGGCGATATGCACGCCGACTTTGGTCGGCGTCGTGAGATCAGCCGTGATGAGGTTTCCAGAATCCTCAGGCAGGCCAAGGAAGAGCGATTGGTCGCAAGGCCGTTCCGAAATGATCAGGATCGTTCCATCACCGAGGGAATCTGTTTTTGCTGCGACGATTGCTGTTACTATTTCGTCAAGCCGGGTGAGAAGTGCGATAAAGGGAGTTTTGTCCAACAGACCGATCTGGACGCTTGCAGTCTATGTGGCAGTTGCGAGTCGGTTTGTTACTTTGGCGCCCGAGAACTGAATGACGGCTCGATGAAAATCACTCGCGACCGTTGTTTTGGCTGCGCTCTCTGTGTCGATGTTTGTCCCGAAGAAGCAGTCCGGATGGTCAAAGCGGGGTGACAAGTCACCCATAAATGGGATTCAATCGCATCGCGCCTTGTAACCTCACCCCGAGCATCCCACAACCTCACCCTGAGCATCCCACAACCTCACCCTGAGCGGAGTCGAAGGGTGAAAATGTTAGGCTTTGTCACCCCGGCGAAGGCCGGGGTCCATCTTCTCTTACGGGTGGGTCCATGCCGGCGCCATTTGTTGGCGGGTATGAAGGCGCCTAGAATCTCAAAAGCCTACGGATTTCCTTGGCAGCTCCCCGATTCCATTTCTTAATCTTCTCCAACCCTGCTTTTCGGTCCATGTAAGCTGAAACGGGTTTGCACCTGCCCAATGCTAACTTGTAACAATGCATGGTAATCATATCGAATATCTCACGACCGTGGTGATCCGTAAACGATGCTGCGCCACTTGCTGGCGGTATCAAGAATCTGAAAGGGTCGTCCAAGACTTCCAGTGGATCGTTGGCCACGCGCTCTCGTTCAATGAATGTGACAGTGGGTGTTTTTGCCATGTAAATACGGTTGAGTTCGTCTTTGTCAACACTGGTTCTGTACTTAATCATGTAAGGACGACCGCCAGGCGAATCCTGGCCAAAGATCGCCCCTGTCTCGTCGAAGCCCTTCAAATACCCAAGACAAATACTTATGTCTACCGGTTTTGCATCTCCAACACGGCACCAAGCATGACCTCCTTGACCCACAGTCGAGCACAACAGGGTTTCAAACCTGATGACTACGTCGCCTAGTATGATGGAACTATCAAAACCCAGAAGGCGTGCGAGCAAAAACACATGAAATGCGTGTTCCCTGCAAAACCACCCGAAATCCCATCCACCGTCCACCTGAAACGGAGGTTCGGTGTAAACCAGATTCAGATCACTCTTGATCGAATTCGACAGGGCTGATTCGACTCGCGTTATGTCAGTCACCACGGCCGGTTTCCACTCCTATTTGACTCACCCAACATCAGGCAATCAACTGAAGCATGGATTCCCGCCTGCGCGGGAATGACATCCCAGGTGCACTTGTGTGTGTTTCACACGGGGCCTCGAGGTACCATTTCCAACGTACCAAAAAGAAGGCCTAGGCTTCATCAGAACGGATTCTTGCGGGTGGCTGCTGCTTGATTCGGGCGTGACTGACGTCCGCTCGGACTTTCGACGTAACCCTCACCGATGTAGCGGTTTTCACGTGGGATGGTCACATAACCCGAATCCTGGTCCGGCACCCAGTCCGGCAGGAAACTCTGCTCACTTAAGAACCATAGATTGATACTGACCATGTTTAACGCAGACGGCGAGGACATGTCCGACCAGGCCAGACCGAACTCCAACAGGTTGGTGTCGGCCGGCAGATTAAGATAAGAAAAGCCACCGGGGTCATACACCGCTACCCAGGCGCCGCTGGGGCCGGAAGTCGGGTCCCAGCGCGCAAACGCATCCAAGCCGTGCAGTCCGACGATAACCCGATACTCTGCGCCCAGGCCATTGAGCGGTGTGCCGTCGAAATCGGTGCGGCCGGTGCCACCGTTCCGGTCGGTGTCGAAGTAGATACCCAAATCCAAAGTGGTATCGTTGACCGGGTCGGGACCCCATGCTTCCGAGAACTCATATCGGAATTCAAGCAGGGTATCGCTGCTGCGGGCTAAGATTCTTCGTATGTCGGTGGGCCAGTTCAGGTCGTTTTTATCGGTGATGAGTTCCTCCCATTGGTAGAACAGCGTGATCGTATCAGAAAAGCCGACCCGCCCACCCGCTTCATAGGCGCGAGTATGGAATGTGTGCTCACTGGCCAGGGTTTCTGAAGATGCATCCCACAAGAACTCATACGGCTCACTGCTGTCATCGGCGGCCGCGACATGCACGCCATCGAGGTAAAACTCGACTTTCGTAATCGCCACCGGATGGTCGGCCAGCACTCCGATAGTCACAGTATCACCGATAATCATGAGGTCGGAGGGTGTCCAGATAAAGGCGGTCGGTATCATCGGATCAGGGCCGGTAGTGAAACTAAAGACATACGGGGCGGCCAGTTTGTTTCCGAAAGTATCGGCCACTGTCGTATCCAGAGTGGCGGTGTATTGCGTGTTGAACTCAAGCGTATCGTCGGGGGTGAAGACTGCCGTGCTGTCGGTGTAGGATACTGTTCCGGGTACGCCGCCGCTGAGACCGAACGAGGCTGTGGTGAGGGTGGTGGCATTCATGGTCTTGGAGAAAGTGGCGCTGATCTCAGCCGATGCATCGACATTGGAAGCGGAGTTGACCGGATCGGTCGAGATTACCAACGGCGGAGTTGTGGCCGGATTGCCGGCGGTAGTGAAACTCCAGTTTTTGTTGTTTTGCAGGTGGTTGCCGGATCGGTCGGTGACACCGGTAGTGATCGACAGGGAGTACACCGTCTCATATTCCAGGCCGGTGGCCGGATTGTAAAAGACCGTATCGCCGTTGTATACAAAACTCCCGGTCACGGACGGGCTTATTCCGAAAGTGGCCGGTGTGATTTTGTTGGAGTCGATCGGCTCGGAGAAGATGACCCGAATGGTTTCACTCACCGCCACATCGATACTGCCCTCGGTCGGCAGGACAGTCTCGATTTCCGGAGGAGTAGTATCCCCAGCGGGAGGGGAATCTGTGCCCGGACAACCGAAGTTGAAAGCGGTCAATAATCCCAGGAGAAGGCTGAGAATCAGAGTCTGGTTCAGTCGTTTTCTAATAATTCACTCCATCGATGGCTTGGATTTCAATCTACAAAGCTTATATACATTTGTCGACAAAACGATGCAACTGGAGAACTCGGTTTTTGAGTTGGTCATGTTAGCTAAGATTCATCCTTCGACTCCGCTCAGGATGAGGTGGAGGGGTGCGCAGAGCGCGAGAAGGTGATTTATCACCGCGGCGGGTGGCCGCCTCAAGTTTTGCTTGGGGCGGGAGATCAAGACAGTAGATTCATCCTTCGACTCCGCTCAGGATGAGGTGTAGGGGTGCGCAGAGCGCGAGAAGGTGATTTATCACCGTGAAGCGCAAGGAACCCATTTATGGGTGATCTATCACTCAAACAGTTTGCAGGTAGGAGGCCAAGTTGGTCTGATCGCTTGTGATGCCCAGCTTTTTGCGAATTCGCTGCCGCTGTTTCGATACGGTGTGAAGGGATACGTCCAGAGTGACGGCGATTTCTTTTGATGACATGCCGTTTCTGATCATGGTACAAATCTCCCCTTCGCGTGGGGACAACATGCGCGACCGGTTTTCCAGATTGGACAAAAACGGTGAGGTAATATCTTTGAGGCTGTTGCTCAGAAGGGTCAGATAATGTTGTTCGGAAGGACTGACCTTGTTGGCCAGGGTTCTGAGGATCGGCCCGACGACCCGGTCGACATTGGTCTGCACTTGGCTGATTATATGTTGTTTCTCGTTTTCGATTTGTTCCAGCACCTCTCTCAGGGCAGTGTTCTTGTCTTTTAGAAGTTGCTGTTCTTCTCTTAGTTTCCCACTGGTCAGCTGCAATTTGAGGTCATCCTGCTTGTACCGAATGAAGGTGCTTATCTCGTTGGCCAGTGTTTCGAGGAGCATACTCTCTTCTTGCGGGAAAGGACCTTCATGATCCTCCGGATAGCTACCGCTGCAAAACACCTCGACCGTACCGACCCCTTCACCACCTGCAACAAGTTCTGCCGACCGACAGATTGTATTCTCGCGAAAACCGGCCGAGAGAAACTGGCGTCCCTGAAAAACGATTCTTGCGCACGTAGACTCAGGATCGGGCCACCCGGATGGCATGAGTTTGGCAGTTCGAGTGAGAAAGTCGTTCAAGCTTCGGTCGGGATCGTTCTTCAGACGTGATATCTCGTAGACACAAGACAACTCGTTTCGTGGTTTCGATTGAGTCGTCTTCTGAGACTTAGACTGCTTGGTGGTGCCTGGTACCATACTCCGTACATCGGCAGGCCTGTCCAATTATTGAACAGCGTGGTGTGGCCCCGCGAGGTCTCCTGTAGCTCTTGTAGGGCGTCCGCCGCGGCGGATTAGCGGTTCCGTCAATGGTATGCGGCAGAACCAGATTCGGTCCTGCAGTACTGTTTTCAGAAGTAGGGTGGGTCCGTCTTCGCCTGCGCGCCGCGGCGTGGACCCGCCTTTGTTGGCAGGATTGAAGACAAACCTACCCTACTTGCGCTGTCCGGCCGGTTCTGTAGGTCAGGTCCTTTACGGACCTGACAGCCGACAAGAAGCCAGGACCACGACCCGCCGCGGCGGGCTGACCTACGATCTCATGCTTTCACTCCACTCAGCATGAAGTGATAAATCACCGTCAGGCCAACCGCCCGACAGCACTCGACTGTCGATTACAAAGCCGTTTCAGCCGTCAGCCAGAAGTCGCGCGGATAGAGCCGGTGCACCGTCTGTGGTTGCTCAACGGTAGCAATGTACTCTTCCAACGAGGTAAACTGTGGTTCCGGTCCGATCAGGAAGAAGTTGGCGTCCTTGCTTTCGGCCAGCGTAGGACCATAGCCTATCAGTACCGGACCGTAGGTTGCTTCCATACGGGCACGAAGCTGGTCGTACAACCCGTTCTCACTGTCCTTAACATCAAGAACTTTCTGCCGGAAGGCGGCTACTTTTTCAGGCGGGAAGCCGTCGACCAAATCCCTGGCCATGGCCTGTCCCCGCGCTTCGTAGCGTGAGGGTGCTCGTGAGGCGCCGAATACCAGGGCCACGGCGTAATTGAGCAGAGCCGGGTCTTCCTCCGCCTCTTTGAGGACGCCTACTACGAAGCGCATGGTCTCGGCCACGTCCGGGCAACGTTCGGCGTAGTAGTTCATCCGCCCGGTGGCCTGGCTGTAACGATAGCCGTTACTGTAGGCAAGACCGGCTGCCCAGGTTTTCATGAAGATACCGTGGCCGCCACCGCCGGAGTATAGCTTACCGCTGAGACAATCGATAACAGCGTTGGAGCTGGTGTCATACTGATTGGCATGTTGAGCGGAGAATTGTAACACGCCGTTGCGTGTTCCCTCATGGATCAGGCCGACATAGAGCGGCTGATCCAGACCTGGCGTGCGGCTTTTCAGACGCTCAAGCACGCGCATGGAAGTTGCATACTGTTGTCGCGCCGATGATCTATCGGAATCCAGCTTGGCCACAAACTGTTCAATCATAGCCAGCGAAGCTTGTCGGTCGGCCGTATTGGAAATCATGGTCAAGCGAGCGTTGTCGGATGCTCTGATCAGTTTCAGCACGGCATTGAGGCCGTCCAGAGCCACTTGTGGTTGCGTCATCAGGTCGGCTTTAGTTTCGTTGCAGAGGTAAGCGAAGTCATCGCCCAGGTTGGCGTCGGGGATCTCATTGAGGCAGACCTTGAGTGATTTGGCGATTTCGACCACTTTATCCGCCGCCACCTCAGACAGACCGGAGAGATCGTGGCCAAGCGAGGCTTGCACTTCGGCGTTTTCTGAACTCTCGACGGCTGTGAGCAGTGCGGTCAAGGCCTCACGGTCGTTGCGCTTATTGAAACCGGCCAGGGCTTTGAGGTAATAAGACAGATCGGCCTGGTCTTTCTGATCACCCGGCTCGGTCAGCAGCCATTTCATTCGCTGCATGTGATGCGTTTCGGTTAGGAAACAGTAGGTCGACAGAAACAACGGGTTGTCCTGGAAACGATAACCATTGGCCGGGTAGCGGACCCAGTATTCTTCGGGACCCTTGGTGACATTGCGGTATGAAATCAGTTCCTGATCGATCACATCCATGATGCGTGGCAGGTTCTCCACCGCGAAATAGGGTGAGTAGAGTACGGCATCCATCCAGCCGAGGGCGTTCTCAAGTTCTTGTCGGTTGTTTCCCTGACCGGAGATTACCATCTCAATCCGGCCCGACTCCAGACTGTGATCATAGTATGCACTAACGCCCAGCACTTCACGCCGCAGACGTTCCTGCATTTCATCATAAGGAATCACTTCTCCGTCTTTGATAACGCCGACACCGGTCATGGCCGTGGTCAAAAACGGCAGGTAGACCATCAACGACTCCGGCACCACATCCATGCGCAGAGCCATTTCGAGGCGCGAGGCGGCCATGTTTTCAAAAGTCGAGGCGACCATCGGGATATTCCCCCCGACCATTACCGTTTCATACTTGAGTTTGCCGTCGAGGGTCAGCGGTGGATTGTCGATAAAGTCGGGTAGTTTATCGTTGGCCGCGGCTGCTTCGAGAACAGCCGTGTTGGCATCGAACTCTTCCTTGTAGCGAGCGATAGCTTCCTGCTCGTCGTCGGTGCCGTATTTCTTTTTGAACTCCTCGATATATCCGGCCAGACGTTTGTTTTTGGTCTCGGTGGCTTTGGTGAGCATCTCAGCCGACGGGGCGGCGCCTACCGCGTATGGTTTCACCGTGAGCATCTTCCAGCGATCGATCTCCTCACGCCAGAAGTTTTTGCCTGAGTCGAGCAACCGACCAAGCTCGGCATACCGTTCTTTCAATACCAATGACTTTCGGAAACCTTCTTCACGCTCCAGTCCGATCAAAAGCGACAACCAGCCCGAACCGGCGCCTGAGCGAAAGCCGAACATGGGGGGCGAGTTCAGGTACTTTACGGTCTGCTTCTCATTCTGAATCAGACGCGACCGAGCGCGCTTGTTAAAGTCGGCCAGTTCTGCAGATCCGTCGGCGAAATCATGCACTTTCTGCATCTCGGCAATAATCAGTGAACGCAGGCTGTCCAGCATCGGTTCGGTAACGTGCTCGTTTTCTATTCCGGTCAAGGCCATATAGACCGAAACTCCGAGATCGGTGTCGATACCGCTCCAAACATAGTTGCCGCCGACATCGACCTTTCTGGTTTGTGAGTTGATAAACAGATCGTACAGATTCGATGTCTGTCCGCTTGAAAAAGTCTCCACAAACAACTCCAGAATAAACAACTGGCCGGCATCAAGCTCAAGATCGTTGGGCCATGCAAACATGGTGTAGCCGGGGTCCTGGGGGTTCTCGCTGGGGTAGGTGGTAAGCTGCATGGTTCCGACCGGGGCCGAGGTCACCGGCGGGTAGCTGATAGCCGAAATACCGATAGCGATATCCGAGTCGGCTTCTTCCTGACAGCGTTCCAGGATACCGTTCATGTTTTGCAGGCATTCATCGACCGAGACATCGTCGGGGATACTCACCACGGCGCCCATCTGCGACAGATGATGCGTCTCTTTGTGGAATCTGCGCATATCGGCTGGTGTCATCTCGCGCATTACGTCCGGGTTGCCGCCGGAATTGTTGGAGAGGGCGTGGTCTTCACCGAAAACCAGTCGGTTCATGGCGCCGCCGTAGTAATACCAGGGCTTTTCAAAACTCGAAATCATCTCGGTGTAGACGGTACCCTTTTCGTCAATTGACAAAGAACCGTCGTTCTGGTCGACATTGACACCGATATGGCAGACCTCGCGGCGGATCTCTTCGTCGGTGAAATCCGGGTGTCTAAGCGCATATAGTTTGGCCTCGAAAATATCATAGAAAGTATCTTCACCGGCTGAGGTGTTGAAATGATAGCAGGTGCGAGACTGTGACGTGTAGGCGGTAGAGTTGGCCAACGACATATCCTCAAGCACGGATACATAGCGGCCGCGGTTCCCTTTGCCCAAAAGCAGGTGTTCGCAGGCATGCGGTTCGCCCATCGACGAGGTCGGCGGAGTTTTCACCCACATGAATGACTGCGGTACCGACTCGACCTGCATCAGGTCAATAATAAAGCCGTACTTGTCGGAGACAAACCGGGCGCCCATAACCTGACCGGCGCCGTTTTCGTACAGATTGACCACGCTGAAGCCGTGAAGCTTCTCATTTGGTTGTTGTGATTCGAGATTAGTGGCGGCCATCGCCGGCAGGGCCAGCAGCATTGCCATGGCAGTCAGAAGAACAACTACACGCATCCGATTACTCATCTCTTTACTCCTTCGCAAAGGCGTTTTTTTCGTTGATTTATCATACGAGCGAATAGAGGAAATGGCAACGGATTTGATTAATCTTGTTTGGCAGGCAAGCCTGCTTCTTGGCGCTACGCGCCTCGTCGGGTGGCCGTCTCAAACCTTGTTTAGGGTGGTGGCAAGCCACTCTTTCGCACTCCACGCCGCGTTCGTGTCATGCCGAGCGTCGGGTGGCCACCTCAAACCTTGTTTGGGGTGGGAGTGGGACGGTAGTAGGGCGGGTCCATCTTCGCCTGCGCGCCGCGGCGTGAACCCGCTCTCTTGACATGGCTAAGCTGATGACCGCAGCCACTCCACAAACTCAATCCTGCGAGCGGCCAACGACATGATGTCGGCCAACGTGCTGGTCACTTGTTCTGTTCCCATCGCCTTTTCATCGGGCGGAGTATCAGCGTTTATCGAGCGCTGCATGTTGAACTCCAGCCACTCCATCCGCGCCCCCAGACAACCGGCAAAGACCGGCTCGATCATTGCGGTGTCCAACGGTTGCACCGTCCTGTAACCTGCAATCAACGCCTTGAAAAGCTCCTTGTTAGGCTGCCCGGAACTTTGCCCGCACCAGTTGAAAGCCGCGTCGAGCAATTCCCACATCGGGTGCACAGGACCGGCTGCCTCCCAGTCGATTATGACCGCGTTGCCATCTGGGTCCCACATGACATTCTTGATATCCATGTCCCGATGGCTGGCCACCATGTCAGACTGCAACAACGGCAGCGCTTCTGAATATGCTGCGCTAAAACGCACCAACTCAGACAGCGCCGCCCGCGCTTCATCGACCCATTCGCACCCTGTTGATTGGGAACGCTCTATCAAGCCAGTCCAGTGGTCTTTGTCAAATGCCTGACTCGCGGGCAGAGCGAACTTCTCGATACTCAGCCGGCACTCGTGCATCTGTCCGAACAGTTCGCCGATCTGCAGGCAATGCTGAGTTGTCACGTCGTCAGCTTCCAGCGTGACCCCGTCCACCCACGCAAACAGCATGATCTCGGCATCGCCCACATTCAGTATCGTCTCACCGTCGAAACTCAACGCTGCCGAGACCGGGATACCCTGCTTGGCGAAACCGCGTGCTATCTCCTCGCCACCGAGAATATCACCTCGGGCGCGTGGTCGTGCCATGATGGTTGGATTGAGTTGCTTGACCGCGAACGCACCTTTGTCGGTAACCGCGCGCCACATCTTGTGAATCAACCCACCGGTCACCGGTTGCAGTTCGGCGGTCAGGTTGCCGAGGCCGAGTTTATTGAAGAGGCCGTCAAGTTGCCGGATGTCCAGGTCGGTCATGGATGCTCTCCTTGGGTTGGCCTATGGTAGTGCGGTTTGGTTGCTCTGGCAACAACTCTGTAGGTAGCGAGTCCTCGCTCTTCTGTCATTCTGGCGAAGGCCAGAATCCAGTCTTCGCGCTCGGAACTGGATGCTGGATCAAGTCCAGCATGACGAGTTTAGTATCTCGTCGAATAACCCACCTGCCACTGCGCTCTGGGTGGAGTACCGTGTGAGTGGTTTATTCCGATAATCTCCGGGTCCACGCCGCGGCGCGCAGGCGAAGACGGACTCACCCTACAAGACTTCGGCGCAGTAACAAGGCGCGTAGCGCCACAGAGCCGGCTTGACCGGCCGGGTCCACGCCGCGGCGCGCAGGCGAAGACGGACTCACCCTACAAGACTTCGGCGCAGTAACAAGGCGCGTAGCGCCAGAGAGCCGGCTTGACCGGCCGGGTCCACGCCGCGGCGCACAGGCGAAGACAGACCCACCCTACGAAGACGGCGTAGCTGGATTCCTGCTTTCGCAGGAATGACAGCCTTTTAACATTCCTTAACCAACTATCTGTTACCTTTACGGCCCCAAAAGCGTCTAAAGGACAGATGGACAGAAACAAGGTCTTATTCTGGAAACTCGTAGAGCCGGAGCACCTCAAGGCGCGGGCCTACTGCCGCAAACTGATGAGAAACCGGGAGGACGGCGACGATCTCTACCAGGACTCGCTGGTCAGCGCGCTGACCAAATTTGGGAGTCTCAAAGAGACGAAAGCGTTCAAACCCTGGCTCTACCGGATCATCACCAACGGGTATATCAGCCGCGTCAGACGTCCGTGGTACCACAGGCTGCTCCCGATAGATGATCAGATCGAGGCGACTGTGGCCGGTGAAAACCCGGTGCCGATGCAGGCCGCCAAGAGGAGGCTCGAAATAGCGTTTCGAGCGGTCTCGCCTGCCGACAGAGCCTTGATCACGCTCTTTGAAATCCAGGGTTGGTCGGTTGCGGAACTGACCGGGATGACCGGCAAAACCGCCGGCAACATCAAAGTACGAATGTCGCGCGCCCGCAGCAAAATGCGCGACGCGCTGACCAAGTACTTCGCCCAAGCCGACCCGGATAGACGAATTGGAACCATAAACAGTAAGGACAAGGTATGCGTTGTCACGAAGCCCGTCAAAGACTGAAAGAACTCAAGGGGCTAATCAGCAATCAGAATTCCGATCTCGAACTCAACGAGCATCTGAGAGGTTGCACCGCCTGTGCCTCGGTGGCCCGTTCCGAGCGCGCGCTCGAGAGGGATTTCAGGGCGCTGGCTGCTGATGATAACAGTGGCGACCTGCCCCTGTCCGTATTGCGTACCCGGGTCGAGGCCGAAGCAGCTTCCGCCGGATACCGCCAAAAGGAGAACTCTCTCATGTCCGCCTTCACTAATCAGTTGAAAAGAAAACCACGCCTAAGCCTGACTCTCGGGGCGGCAATGATAGTGCTGTTGATCGCTACGCTTATTCCCTTCAAATTCGATCAGACCGTTGGCTATCAGGTCGCTTTGGCCGGTGTCGACCGCGATCTGGCTATGGACTCAGAAAAGATCGATGTTTTGCTCAAGGAACTTGGTATACAGCATGCTGTGGCCGATGTCAGCGATTGCCAGGCGACTTGTCGATTGACAATCTCGGAACTCGATTCAGAGTATGATGTCCAGGTGATCAGAGCCGCCTTTGATGAACTCGGTAACTGCGTACTGGAAGATGTCCAGGAGGTCTCCGGCCAGGAATCGAACACTATGTTCGGCCATGCCAAGCGTATGGCCTTCCACGTTCGTCCGGCCGATGAGGCCGGCGACGATCATGAAGTCAGAGAATTCGTTCTTCAACGCTTGCATGAATTGTCGGATGATTCTGGAGAGTTCAGTGTCTTCATGAGCAAGTGCGGTTCGGTCGATGATGCCACCGGAGATGTGACCATTGATATGGTTGGATTCGGTGACCACAAGAACTTCCACGCCGACAGCATCCATTGCCCGCCCGGCTGTTTCCCCGGAGGTGCCGGCAGTGTGATCAAGATCGACCGGTCAAGCGGCGCCAATACAATGACCCTTAACGACAAGGATGGCCACGTCCAGGTGTTCGATCTCGACGACCCCGAAGCTATTGCCAAGATCAACGAACTGGGTCTTGATCTTGATATGCTCACCAAGTCCGGTTGCGGCAGTGGCGCCAACATCATTTGCCGGAAACTGGAACTTATCGATGAGGACCAAAGCGATCAGGAGTCTGCCGCCAAGGAATCCGATGAACCGAAACTGCCCGACACATACAGTCTGGCCCAAAACTATCCCAATCCGTTCAACCCGAACACGACTATCAGCTACCGTCTGCCGAAAGCCCAGCAGGTGACGCTTGAAATATACAACATCAACGGACGGAGAGTCACCACGCTGGTCGATGGACAACAGTCGGCCGGTGAACATTCGGTCGAGTGGAATGCCACTGATGACTCAGGCGCATCGGTCGCCTCGGGAGTCTACTTCTACCGTCTGACGGCCGGTGAGTTCTCCCAGAGCAAAAAAATGTCGTTGGTCAAGTAACAGAGAAAAACACTCACGTCGCATAAACGGCTCGGTCGGACTATCCGATCGAGCCGTTTTCCTGGTTGGTCTGTCTAATCTGTTGGAGAGTGGTGTTAGAAGCGAAGTCCGGTCGAAAGGGTTACAAAGTCACCGGTGGAGGCGTGCTTTGTTCGAAAGGTTAGCGACTGTTGATGATACCCAAGTTCCAACATAAGCGCTGTCTGTCCGCGCAGTTTGAAAAGCCCCGCTATGCCACACGACACGTTCGATCCACCATTCGTCTTTGTCTCATCACGATCATTCAAAAACTGGCCATAGCCGACACTGAAATGTAACTGCAATTCCTTGAAACCATCGCCACCCGGAATCAAGTCACCGAATGCATACACGTGAAACCGCCCGGACAACATGTTGCGTGAATATCTGTCGAATCGTAGTCCCCAGGCCAGCATGATGTGTTCTGTTACCTGCGGTCCAATCTGCGCGGAGACCGAATAGTTGGTGGTCTGCTCGCCTGCTAACAAGGCGACCTGGGTCATGAAGTGGTAGTTGCTGAGCTTCGTTAGGCGACTTCCGGAGAAAGCAGGGACGCTGGCCGGATCGAAGGCCTGGTTATCGGTGGTAAGAGCGATTTTTTCAAAATCAATCTTGATCGTCTTGCCGTTCGACACTTCAAGCACGATATAATCGTTCTCGACTGTCTCGGTGATTTTGCCGCGAGCCACACCGCCGTTCTTGAGCACTATAACATCGTGGTCCTTAGCCGTAGGTGTCTCAGCCTGACTCAGCCCGACTAGACACATAATCATTGCCGCGGTGAGGATAATCGAAATGGTTGTAAGTCTCATAGGTGTCTCCCGTGCGCTTCGGGTTGCGAGAGTAAGATATTCTCTCATCGGTAGAATCGCTGCCTTGACACATCAAAAATGGCGTTAATTGTCTCGATTGTCAAGGACAATCCACCCCCCCCCCCCCCGGATTCTCTTGACAAAACATGGAGTTCAACATAGATTATAATGAGGATTTTCGCAAGAGGAGGACATCATGAAAAGCGTTCTTGTGTTCGCATCGCTGCTCGCTGTTGTGGCTGGTACTGTTGCGGCCGAAGCGCCCTTGTTCGAGTGGGCCACCGCCTACGATGTCGGCAACGGACCGCACTCGGTGTGGGCGGCCGACTTTAACGGGGATAGTTTCGACGACGTGGTCATCGCCGTTGATCTCGATGCAGCCATTTCTGTCTTTCTCAATCTTGGGGATGGATCGTTTGATGAGCCCACCAGCTATCCGGTAGGTATCAATCCACTATCGGTCATGGCCGCCGATCTTGACGGTGACGACCATATCGATATAGCGGTGGCCAATGTCGATGACAACACCGTTTCGGTGCTCATAAACGACGGCTCCGGGAATTTCGGTGCGCAAATCAAGTATCCGGTACACAACAAACCACACGGTGTTTACGCCGCCGACTTAAACGGCGACAACGCGCTTGACCTGATGACGGCCAATGCTTATTCGGATGACGTAACGCTTTTGTTCAACGACGGTGACGGCACCTACTCAGGCCGCGTAGATTACCAGATGGGTCTCCGCCCAATCGTAGTAGTGGCGGTGGACCTGGACGGCGACGACGATCTCGACCTGGTCGATGTAAATCAAAGTAGTTTCAGTATTGGCATTCGTCTCAACGAAGGCAACGGAGTTTTCACGCCGCAGTTTTTCTATTCGGTAGGCGAATCGCCGCACTGGTTGGTGGCTGTCGACATCGACGATGACGGTGACATCGATATCGCCACGGCCAACCAGGGCGGAGCCAGTATTACGGTTTTGAAAAACCACGGCAACGGTAGTTTCGGCAACCGGGTCGATTACCCAGCCGGGTCCGGTCCGCGAGGTATCTGTAGTGGCGATGTCGACAACGATGGCGATATCGATCTGGCCGCGGCCAATTTCTACACGAACGACGTATCGCTGTATCTCAACAACGGCAGCGGCTCGTTTGCGACTGAGATTCGGTTGCCCGTCGGGTCCGGCTCAATATCGGTGTTTTCTGCCGATATCGATGCTGATGACGATATGGATTTGCTGACGGCCAATTTTAACGGGGGCAATTTCAGCTTGCTGAAAAACCTAACCGTCTGTTGTAAAGGTCCCATTCGCGGTGATGTGAATTACAACGACGGTCCGGTCATCGACATCTCAGATTTGGTCCACCTGTTCGAATGGATGTTCTTTGGGGGACTTACTCCCATGTGCATGGCCGAAGCAGATATTGACGGTAGCGGTCTGCCGGTTGACATCGCCGACCTGGTTTATCTGGTCGACTTTATGTTCAGCGGAGGGCCCCAACCGGCCCCGTGTCCTTAGTTACAAACCGGCGGCGGGCCACCTGTAAACATAAAGTCAACCAAGTACACTAAATCCGAAATGTCGAGCGCGCCCGAGGCATCAATGTCGGCCGCATTGAAAATCGGTGGTGGCGGTCCGCCGGTGAACATGAAGTCTACCAGGTAGACCAGGTCAGAGATATCGGGACCGGCTCCATCACCGCTGATGTCGCCACAAATATACGGCAGGGCGGTGGTCGACTCGAAAGCCCCGAAGGCGGTGTCGTTCGGCAGATTCTCATCAGCGGCAAGCAGTGTGAACACGGTCGCCGTGTAGGCAGTGCCGCTATCCGGCCCGACAGTCCAGGGACCAAACGTAATGGACTTGGTGGTGCTACCCGGAGCGTTGGGAACACTCACCGTGTCGGTATAGACCGGGGAGCCATCTTCTTCGATTATAAAGACGGCCTCAAGCGCCTGATTGGTCATGCGGTAGTTGCGAACCGTTGCGGTGGGTGAAACACTCGAATTGACTTCCACTTCCGGTATGACATCAACCGAAATAGCGCCCATGTCCGGCGATCCGTTACCCAGCGCATACAGCTTACCGTCGTCGGAACCAACGTATATGTATCCGTCCCCGCCGATAGTAACCGAAGATGCGATACCGCCGCCGGTGGGATAGCTCCACTTCACGGAACCATCTTCCGGACGTAGCGCGTACAAGTTACCGTCGCGCGAGCCGATATAGATTGTGCCGTCGGCATCGACGGTTGGTGAGGCATCCACCTTACCGCCGGTCTTGTATTTCCATTTCTCGACGGCATGGGTGCCCATATCGACAAGGGCGTAGACGCAACTGTCGTAAGAGCCCATGTAAATCGTCCCATCGAAACCTATAGCCGGTGATGATTCGCATCCACCCATGGGGTAGGACCATTTGCGATTGCCGTCGGCGGTTATGGCGAAGAAATTGGTGTCGGCCTCAAACGGTTCCTGGCCCATGCCGGCGGCGCCATATCCATCGGTGCCGATATAAACCGTGCCGTCGTCACCGATAGCGGGCGAGCAGTCGATCAAGTGACCGTCATAGAAAGTTCCAAGCGGATGTTGCCAGACAATACTGCCGAAAGGAATGGAGTCCCGGAAGACTGTAATATTGTGGTCTTTGGACCCGAAAACCGCCAGTCCGTCATCCCGAAGCGCCGGTGAAGAAAACACACACCAACCAAGCGGATACCACCAGAGTATATTGCCGTCAAGATCAATGCCGAAAGCTCGGAAACTAAGTGCTCCGATATAGATAACACCGTTATCGCCGATAACCGGAGAACCGTAAACCGGCCAATCACCCAGGTTGGTTTTCCATTTCAACTTGCCATAGGTGCCGGAATCTTCAACAGCATACAAGTGCGCATCGAGCGAACCAAAATACAGCGTGCCGTCATCTCCGACAGCCGGGGATGAGTGCACACCCGAGGTCTGTCCATCAGTGTTACCGGAATCGGTCTTGAACTGCCATTTGAGCGAACCGTCGGGGTTGAGAGCATACAAGCTCGAATCGCCGCCGCCGGTGTAGTATCCGCCGGCGCCGATGTAGAGAGTGCCGTTGTGTCCAATGGTCACTGATCCGGTGACTGCATCCTGAGCCTGGAATGTCCAGTAGAGATCGGCCGTGGTCGGTCCGGTATAATCTGAGCGAGCCGTATGTTTGCGGTCATGACGAAACATAGGCCAGGGGCTTTCGGCTGGTGACTGGGCCGGGATCAAGCCAACCGCTATCAGGATTAGTAGTAGAACGGTGATTCGCTGCATATTTCACTCCGATGAAAGTTTTTTGTCCTGCTATGCGTTCCTTCGCTCAAGAACCGTCAAAGTGGGTCGACAGTTCCATGGCACCGTGTACTTTATCAATCTATTTTATCTACGAACCGAAACAGCTATTCGGTTGGCAGAATGTGAAGGAAACGCCATTGTCCGTCACGGCGTAGGGGGGCAACGAGTTACGGCAGACCCGCAATTGCCCCATATCTGTGTGGGCAGACTATCTTTTACCTAAAGAACACCTGCGTCTTTGCCTGCACCCAGGTGCCGATTAGGGTCTCTATCTGCAGAGAACAGGCCATCGCCAGATTACCGAATTAGTGAAAAAAGTAACAAGAAAGCTTGCAGGTGTCAACACAGTGTACTAGATTAACCGTCGTTAACGAAAACAGACTTTGTCAGCCACGTCTGTGTGACCGGCAGGTTTTGACCTGATTTGAGGAACTGACAGATGACTACATTAAGTAAGGCTCCCAGCCACACCAAACTGGCGCAGTGGGTCGATGAATGGAAAGAGCTTTGTCAACCGGACGGAGTTTATTGGTGCAACGGATCCACTGAAGAATATGATGCCATGTTGAATCTTCTTGAGAAAGAAGGCCTGGCCACTAAACTGAATGAGAACAAACGCCCGAATTCATATCTGTTCCGTTCGGACCCATCTGATGTGGCACGCGTCGAGAAAAGCACCTACATCGCATCCCAAAATGAGAGCGATGCCGGACCAACCAACAACTGGATAGACCCATCGCAACTCAAGGATACCATGAGGTCTCTCTACCGGGGTTGCATGAAGGGCCGCACCATGTATGTGATTCCCTTCTCGATGGGACCGGTGGGCTCGCCTATCGCCAAAGTCGGTATCGAGATTACCGATTCGGCCTACGTCGTCGCCAACATGCACACTATGACACGGGTGGGTGACGCGGTGATGGCGGCTCTCGGCGCCGACGGTGAATTCATTCCCACCGTGCACTCGGTCGGCAAACCGCTCGCCGAGGGTGAGTCCGACAACGGTGTCTGGCCTTGCGCTCCCCTGGACAAAAAGTACATTTCCCATTTCCCGGAAACCCGCGAGATTTGGTCCTACGGCTCCGGCTATGGCGGTAACGCCCTGCTCGGCAAGAAATGTCTCGCTCTTCGTATTGCTTCGGTGCAGGCGCGCGATGAAGGCTGGCTGGCCGAACACATGCTGATTCTGAAACTGACCAGTCCTGAAGGCAAGGTCCGTTATATTACCGGTGCTTTCCCGTCAGCCTGTGGGAAAACCAACCTGGCTATGCTCGTCCCGACTGTGCCCGGATGGAAAGTCGAAACGGTCGGCGATGACATCGCTTGGATGAAATTCGGTGACGACGGTAGGCTGTACGCCATCAATCCGGAAGCCGGCTTCTTCGGCGTCGCGCCGCAGACTTCCATGAAATCGAACGAGTCCGCCATGCGCTCGGTCGAAAAAGATACTATCTTCACCAACGTCGGGTTGACCGAGGACAAGGACATCTGGTGGGAAGGGATCGGCTATCCGGCTCCCGGTAAACTGATCGACTGGCATGGTAACGAGTGGGAGGAGGGCAAAGCCGAAGCTCCAGCAGCCCATCCCAATTCCCGATTCACGGCCAAAGCGGCTAACTGCCCGGTCATCGCGCCCGAATGGGAAGATCCCAAGGGTGTGCCGATTTCTGCGTTCTTGTTCGGCGGTCGTCGCCCCGGCACGGTGCCGTTGGTCCACCAGGCGTTCGACTGGAACCACGGTGTCTTCATCGGCTCGATCATGGGTTCCGAAGTCACCGCCGCCGCGCTCGATCTGAAGGCCGGCACGGTGCGTCGTGATCCGTTCGCCATGCTGCCCTTCTGTGGCTACCACATGGGTGACTACTTTGCGCACTGGATCAAGATGGGCGCCAAGGCCGACCCTGACAATCTGCCGAAAGTATTTTACGTCAACTGGTTCAGAAAATCGGCCGACGGTAGTTGGCTATGGCCCGGCTACGGTGAGAACTCGCGCGTGTTGAAGTGGGTCTTTGAGCGTTGCGAAGGAACCGGTAACGCCGTCGAGACTCCACTTGGTTACATGCCGACCGCGGGCGACATTGATTGCACCGGTCTGGAGAGCGAAGTCTCTGAATCGGCTATGGAAGAACTTCTGACCGTCGACCGTGAAGGCTGGCTGAAAGAAGTCGAGATGATCAAAGAGCACTTCGCCAGATTCGGAGACAGACTGCCGACCGAACTGGCCGATCAACTCAAAGGTCTCGAAGATCGTCTGAAGAAGTAGCCACATTCATACTGTGTACTGTGCGCGGCGTATGTCCTCATGCGCCGCGCTTTTACTTTGTCACGTGGGTTCGTCTTCGCCTGCGCGGCGCGGCGTGGACCCGCCTTTTTTTATGTCCACGTCACTCTGATCGCCCTAACCCGTCACCCCGAGCGCAGACGAGGGTCGCCCAATTGTCAGCCGCCCTACATGTCAGTCATTCCGGGCTTTGACCCGGAATCCATCTCCAGTATTGGTAGAATGGATTCCCGCCCTCGCGGGAATGACAAAGGGAGGCGCGGCGTAAGCTGTGCCAATGGGTTGGTGGTCGAGTCTTCAGACTCGGCCACGATACCCGACGCGATCTGAAGATCACGCTGGCACGAGTTCGTGGAGCATCCCTCGACTCCGCTCGGGATGACACGATCACGCTCGGGACGACATTAATAGCGCGCGAAGCCTGAAAATGTGATTCATCACCCTTCGACTGCGCTCAGGGTGACATTGTTGACGCGCGAAGCGCATGTGACCCATTTATGGGCGGCTTGACCGGGCTATCCCTCCGACGGAGACTGGGAGACTACCGGCAAGTCGAGTTCGAGTTCTTTGTCTTTGCGGAAACCGAGAACGTAGTCGGCCTGCATCAAAGTATGTATCTCGCGTGTACCTTCGTAGATCGAGGCGCCTTTGGAGTTGCGGTAGAATCGTTCGACCGGGTATTCATCGGAGAAGCCATAAGCACCATGCACCTGCACGGCATTGGCGGCAGAAGCTTCGGCTTCACGGCAGGCGATCCATTTGGCCATCGAGGTTGCTTTGGTTGAACGTCTGCCCTGGTTTTTCAGCCAGCCTGCTTTCATCCAGAGATATGTGGAGTACTCATAGCCCGCTTCCATGTTGGCGATCATCTGCTTGACCAACTGGTGCTCTTCGATATTGACCTCAAACGTCTTGCGCTCTTTGGAATACTTGACACAAGCGTCGCGGCAAGATTTGATCAACCCGCACGACCCGGCGGCCACGGTGTATCGCCCCTGATCGAGACAGAACATGGCAATCTTAAAGCCTGAACCCTCTTTGTGGACAAGGTTGGCTGCCGGTACTTTGACGTCCTGCATCGAGATGAATCCGGTGTTGCCTGCACGCACGCCAAGCTTGCCGTGCAACGACCCGGTGGTTACACCAGCCCATTCGCGTTCGACGATAAAGCAGGAGATACCTGAGTGGTCGCGCCTCTTTTTCTTTTCAGGATCGGTCCAGGCGAAGATCAAAAAATAATCGGCCACGGCAGCCAGAGAGATCCACATTTTCTCGCCATTGAGAATATAATCGTCGCCGTCTTTTACCGCGGTAGTCTGTAACCCGACAACGTCGGAACCGGCGGCCGGTTCGGTGAGTCCGAAGGTGGTGATCTTTTCACCTTTTGCGGCGGGGATCAGGTACTTTTGTTTCAACTCTTCTGAGGCCCAGGTCAAGACCGGCAGCGAGAACAACCCGATATGCACCGACAGCACCACCCGCGCCGCCGTGTCGGCATACTCCATTTCCTCGGAAGCCAAACCCAGCGAAATGTAGTCCATGCCCAGTCCGCCGTACTGTTCCGGGATGCAAAAGCCAAGCAGGTTGGCCTCAGCCATAGCGGGCAACAGTTGCGGTATAGGTTCCTGTTTGCGGTCGTATTCGACGATATTTGGTGCGACTACTTTTTGGGCAACTTCACGGGCCATGTCACGCACCGCGATTTGATCATCGGTCAGGGAGAAATCTATCATTGATGGAGCCTTCCATAGCTTGGGTCGTTCATATCTCGGCCATATATAGTCAATGGAGTAGGTGTTGTCAAACGGTGTGAGGTTTTCGAGAGGGTGTTTAGGTGAATGTCGCTACCGGGACTGTCGAGCTCCTAACGACGCCAATGGCTATGGTTGCTCACAATCTCAAGAGAAGCGGCACGTTCAGAGTGCCGACAGGTCCGGGGTTCCGATCTGACGGAACCTACCGGTTTCTGTGTGGAGGAATCTGCGTCGTACGGTCAGGGCCGGCCGGCGTGGGATTTTTTCTGCGGTCGATGATTCTTCGGTTGCGGCGGGTCTTTCGATGGCTCGGCGCCGTTGCCGCCGATTTGCAGCATGTCCGATATCTTTTTCTGATCACAGCCGACAAGCAACAACCTACCCGCTTTGACAATCGGTCGACGAAGCAGGGTGTGGTCGGAAGCTACCATTTTGATGATTTCACTCCGAGCGGGCTGTTTACCGTCCAGCTTGAGCTCCTGATAACTTGGCGCCGAAGTGTTGAGGAAGTGATCTACTTTGAGATGACCAAAAAGCACGGTCAGTTCACGTTCCGACAGTGGGTTCTTGGACAAGTCACGAATCTGGAGAATGACTCCTGCATCCTCCATGAACTTTCTGGTTGCAGCACACTTCTCATCCTCTCCATAACTCAAATACAGCGCTCTCTTGGGAGCCATGATACCTCCTGAAAACTGTTTCCGTCGGGCTGCATTTGCAGCGCCGAACCTCTAAAGTGAAACCCCTGTTCGCGCCGGCCTTCTTAGTTACCGATACCCCTCGGTAGCCAGCGTGAATTTTCCAATTGTGAGCAACCGGTTAAGGTCCCACGATCTTGGGAACCTATAAAAACACGTTTCTTCGATCCTTGTCAACAACAATTGTTACTTTTTGTTTCAATGGAATATACATCCCGGTTGCGGACCGTCCTTTGACCTTAGTCAAGCCGGTTCACCATGTCTGCGAATAATCAACTCAGCGTTCTGTCCGATAGGTTTTGTTTGCGGACGAAGCGCACTATCAAAAAAGGTGTCACCCCATTTGGAGACTTGTCTGTGTGTTTGAACCTTTCTACCAATATCGGAAAACTTTCAGACGGCTTTAGTCAATGGCGTGCCCATCTATTGAACGTATCAACCAGCGCTTTTGTTTCAAAGTTTCTAAGAGTAGTTTCGAGCAATCGGATACCATACCGGTCTTGGGTATTAAATGGGTACTCGGCCGGCTATTACAATCGTACTGCTATACTGACACCGTCTCGCAAGGGAAGGATAGTAGTAAAGAACCGACTATCATTGTACAATACTCGCGTAAACTCCTGTATCGCTTTGGTGGTTACATCGGGTTTCTTATCCAACACTCTCCCCGACCAAATCAGATTGTCGGTGATAAACAAACCATTCTTTTTCAGTCTTGTTGCCACCGCATCGATCACCTTCGGATATCCGTCTTTGTTGATGTCGTTGAAAATAATATCGAACGGTCCATCGTTCTTCTTGAGAATCCCGAGGGCGTCTCCGACGCGAAACTCAAACTGACTCTGGAGTGCGGCTTTCTTAAAATAGTTGAAGGCCAGGCGCTTGTTACGTTTGTCCGAATCGACCATCAAGACACTGCCGCGCGATCGTATGGCCATCGAAAACCAATAAGCTGAGTAGCCGAAGCCGGAACCAAGTTCACAAATCTTTCGCGCCTTGGTTGCGAGAGTCAATTGATAAAGCAATCGCCCCACCAGAGGGCCGACTATTGGGAATTTGTGTTCGGACGCATACTCTTCCATCTCACGAAGTACCGGCGGGCGCTCCGGTGTTACCGTCTCGAGATACTGATGTATCTTGTCAAACATGCTGGTCATATTTCTCCAAAGTTCTAATCTCACTGTGGACCGGACATGGCCGGTAACACCTTTGCCTGAACTACGAACGAATCTGCGTTTCGTATTTAGGCCTCTCAAAGGATCGCCGGAGAATGCACCTGTTGTATGGAACTTCCCGATCGGCCGGTCAAGGTACGACCTGAATATATACGCCTTTCTCGATCCCGCAACCGATTTTCTGTGCGGTTAACGAATTTCCTTCGCGGAACTTGATTTATTTCAGGGCCGATCATAGTTTGAAACAAAGAAACCTGTGTTTTACAACTATGAGGTAATCGGTTTGACTTTAACCACGTCGATACGACTGTTTTTCATGGCGTCAATCGGTTTGATACTGACGAACTGCTCAACCCGGTCATACCTGCCGGACGAGGTAGCTCTGGCTATCGATGCAGCCGGTGACAACGGCTCGGAATTGAAGAGTGTAATCGCCCATTACCAAGCCTCGGACGACTCGCTCAAACTCCGGGCGGCCTTCTTTCTTATCGGTAACATGGAAGGACACGGCTGGGCCACATACGATCTGGTCGACACGGTGGGCAACGAGATTGCCTTCGATGTAAGCCTTTTCCCGAACTATGATTCTCTGACCAGTGCCTTCGCCACGCTGGAAGCTGAGTATGGTGTCCTCGATTTTGAGAAGAACGACTTACAGCCGGACCTTGAGACGGTGAGCGCCGACCATCTCATCAGTCAGATCGATTTGGCCTTTCGTGCCTGGCGCGAGCGACCATGGGCGGAGCATCTGTCGTTCGATGATTTTTGTCAGTATGTGCTGCCATACCGGGGTAGTAACGAACCGCTGGAACCATGGCGAGCCATGTTCTTTGACAAGTATTCAGACCTGGCCGACCGCATGATCGATTCCACCGACCCGGTCGAGGCGGCTTGTTTGATCAACGACGACGTCATGACTTTTTTCACATTCGATCCTCGTTACTACTACCATCCGACCGATCTGGGTCTGACCGAGATGCTGCAAACGGGTGTCGGACGATGCGAAGACATGACCAATATTACGATATACGCCATGCGGGCCAATGGGCTGGCCGTGACCTCAGACTACACACCGGCCTGGGCCGATGCCGGTAACAATCATGCCTGGAACGCCATCATTGCAGCCGACGGCAGCGCCATACCTTTTATGGGGGCGGAGAAAAACCCCCGCAAGTATGAGCTGGGTCACCGTCCGGCCAAAGTGTATCGCAAGACATTCAGCCATCAGAGAGAGAACCTGGTTTTTCAAGAACACAAACAGGAAAAACTGCCGGCCTGGTTGGGTGGCAAAAGCTATGTAGACGTTACTGCTTCGTATCAGACGGACCTGTTGGATCGTATCGAGACCCAACTGGAGATACCGGCGCCGGATTCTGTCGACATTGCATATCTGTGTGTCTTTAACTCGGGCGAGTGGAAGCCGATAGACTGGGCCAGAGTAATGAGCCATCAAGCGGTGTTCAGCAATGTGCGCGGCAACCTATTGTACCTACCGGCATTCTATATCAATGAAGAAGTAGTCCCCTACGGTCCGCCCTTTGTGAACGACTCCGAAAATAAATCTCGACAGTTTAGGTCGGTGTCCGATGCAACCATTACCCTCAGCCTCACCTCCACCACTCGACGCAAACAGGTAGCCTCCACCGACGGAATCGAGAGATCGTATCTCACAGCCGGTGTTGAGTACGAACTATTCTACTGGGACGATGAGTGGGAATCGTTGGGCAAGGCGGTATCGAGCGAAAAACCGTTGCTGTTCGACAACGTTCCGGTCGGAACCCTTTACTGGTTGGTGGCCGAAGGGTCCGATCGTGACGAGCGACCGTTTTCATGGGAGGATGGCGCTCAACGATGGTGGTAGTGCTATCAGGCGCGTCGCCTGTCGTTCTGTTGTGTCTGGTCCTGAACGCGCCTAAGGCGTGGTCAGGACCCTGCGAAACCACATTACTACACAGCCTGAAAGTTTGCGACGGCCACCGGCCGCTCTGTGGCTAGCAGAGTGAACCTCTGTGGCTAGCAGAGTGAGTCGACCAAGTTGTACATTTTTCTCAAAAACCGCTTGACAGTAGGGCAAATCGGCAGCTATCATAAAAGTCACTCAGTGTCTCAGCACTGAACTCGATCGCAGGCAAAGGATTTACGAAGAACAATTTACGCTTTTCTCGCGTGGGACAATTTGGCTCGTGGCCAATGACTTCCATGTGAGGGCCTAACCTGTTTGAGAGGAGGGTTATTGTGAAAACCTGTCGGCCATCTTTGGCGAAATCATCAAACGCAGCTAAAGTTTTGCTGCTTGCCGCCACGTTGGCGCTATTTGTCGGCGCTACCACCCAAGCCGCCCAGTTTCCGGGCGCTGGTTGGGATTCCTTTTCTTCGACCGGCCTGTTCCATGTGGTGCTGAGCCCGGCCTACGGTGGAGCAACGTACACCATCCGAGTGACCGACCCAAACACGATCATTCTTCGAAGCGCGGCACACTGGGAAGACGACCCCACCGACGTGGGCGGTGCCGTTGTCGGCAATGGAAATTCCCCGCAACCACCGGTGGTCACCGACCCGGATAACGTATCCGATAGTGACATCGGCCCCCATCCGGCCACTTTCGAGCAGGGAAGCGGAACTTGTCGCGAGGTTCACACCAAGATGGCCTGGCTGAACATGCAGAACGGCGACGGCTGGGCTATACGCGCCGGTGACGCTGCGCTATCTGCACCGCGCAGCCTGGGGGAAGTGGAGGCATTGAGTCACAGTGGAAATCCTAACGATGACTTTCCGGCTCGGAGCTTCTTCAACCTCTATGTGGAGGTGGATCTGCCGGCCGGCCTGGGCGGTATGACTCTGGTCAATGTTATGCCCATCGTTGTGCAGGTGGACACGATATATACTTTTCCCCCTTTGGGCAGAACGTATGTCCACACCTTTAACTTCGCCAACGGCAATGCGACAGCCCTTTATGATGTTACCGGCTGTAACCTGGTAGGCTGGTTGATGCGAGCCTCACATGGTGTGGCCGCACCCAACCCGCCGGGCGACACTTCGCGCCTGCCGCACATACCTTTGCAGTTGCCCTACCCGACCGTTTTCTCTGTTGACGGTGAACCCAACCCGGCCGAAGGTCTGATTGATTCGTGTTGGCCGTTCCCGAATGACGTTTTCAGTCTGGGCACTGCCGGTGGATGGGGTGGCGCTCGTCCAGGCGTGGTCCCGTTGAGCACAACCAAGGGTGAGCTCTTTCAGGCTTCGGGCGCCTTGCTTGGCGCCGCTCCCGATATTACAAACACTCTAAGAATCTCAGGCGCTCTGGGCACCGGTGAGCCCGGCCCGCCGCCGTATATGGGACCGATAACACCTCCTCCCGGACCTCCGGGGCCCCCGGCCATACTGCGTATGCCGGGACCGTTCGATATGCCCTGGGCCGTGGGCACCATGGGCATGCAGGAGGGTGACAACCTGGTTGCCGTATCGTTCGGTGCTGATGGTGGTAATCTGCCGCTCTTCAGTGTGAACCCGGCGGCCATCGGTGTGCCTGGCTCGGGTGTTTACAACGAAGCTGTGTTGGCGCCCGTGTTTGGACGACCACCAACGATAGTTCCATCCAACGTTGGCGGCAGCCCAGGCGAAGAAGCAGCCGGCGATATTTTCATCGGACCGCCCAATGCCTTGTCGTTCGGGCTCGGTCTCGGCCCATGGACGGCACCGGCGCCGCCCGGCAGCAATGTGCTGGGCACCGATGAGCTGTTATTGGGCTTGCAGGCTCCCGACACATTAGGTAGCGCCCACACTCTGACCAACGAGGACGATCTCGATGCTCTTGAGTTGAGCAATGGCAATCACGTCGACTGGGACTACGACGGTATCCCCGATGAATTCATCTACTTCAGCATTGACGGCACCTCGCCGACCATCGGCATCGCCGATCCGTTCCTGGACGTGCTGACCCCGAATGACGGTGTCTTCTGGGGCGGGGTGGCTTTCCGACCGGGACCGCCCGATCCGGACGGTGTGACGCCTGACGACATCCTGATTGCTCGACCGGGCGGATTTATGTTCGGCATCTATGCCTCCGGCGTTCAGGACATCGGACTGATGCCCGGCGACGAAATCGACGCAGTGGCGCTGTGCGATTTCCACCAGTACGGATACCTCAACCCGATCTACGACACCGCTCTGTTTTCACTGCGGGCCGGTTCACCGTCGCTAACCGGAGCCAACCCGAATATGCCGGTTGGGCCGCTGTCTCCCGGCGACATCTACATGACCAATTTCAACGGCACGGTGACGTTCTTTGCCTGGGCGACATCGTTGGGGTTGACCCTCACGGATGAACTCAACGCTTTAGATGTAATAGGTGTCTGCGAAGATTCCGACGAAGACGGTTGGTGCGAAAGCTGCCCCGGCTGGCCTATTCAGGGTGACAACTGTCCCGGCGTTTACAACCCCAATCAGGCCGACACCGATTGGGACGGCGTTGGTGACGCCTGTGTGATTCCGACTGCGGGCTGGGATCCCAGTTGGATCGCCATCGGCTATCCTGAGTACACCAAACATGGAACTCAGTTTGACAAGCCGCTGTCCATTGGGAACTGCGGAAACATAGCTACGGAGTTTGAGATAGTTCTGAACGAAGACGCCGGGCCGCATTCTGGCTGGCTGTCGGTTTCAGCTTCACTTGAGTCAGGGATCATTTCCCCCGGCGCAGGCAATGAGGTAAGCGGTACCGTCACCATCAACGCCGGTGGGTCCATCAATCTGCCTGGTACGGTGGTGCATCTGACGGGCGATTTGACCGCGACCGGCAACTTCGATGACTCTCCGTTTATCTTCCCGATCGATTTCTTTGTAGTCGACACGATTGTGGTGCCGGTATTCGACACCATTTCCACCGGTTGCTTCTCGTTGGTGGTATCCAACATGGGTAACTGGGGGAACCAGGGCGCCGGTCGTGTCAACCTTGACTTCTGGGACTACGGCGACTGCGAGGGTCAGAAAGGGGTCGGCGATAACGTCCCCGGCGATGCCTCGATCTATGTATACGACGCCTCTCCGGTCATCTGTTGGCCGGACGGTGACTCCGTGCTGTGTAACTGGTCGATCTTCGGCACCACCTACATCTCCAGTGAAGGCTTCGTGCCGCTTGGCCACACTCCGGTAACGCCGTTTGTTTACGGTGTGGACTGTGATGAGAATCCGCTGTCCTACGCCAACGCCTACTTGTCTCAGTTTGCCACTCATGACACCGGTATCCTGATTGAGAAGTGGTGGATCGCTCCGGATCAGAGCGCTCACCAGGGTTCCAACTGGATCATTCAAGTCCTGAGGATTTCGGTAATCGATGGCCAGACGCACAGCGGCCTCAACATCGGTGAAGCTATCGACTGGGATATCCCGTCCGACAGCGCTGCACGCAACCTTTCGGGCTTCAGTGTTGGCCAGAGGCTGATTTACCAGCAGGGTTCCGAATACAACCAGGACCCTGAAGAATGTCAGGAAAACTCGGACCGCTTCGGCGGTATTGAGCTGCTGAGCATCCGAGAAGACTTTGGTGGAACTGTCGTGGTGACTTCCAGTCCTTACGGCGCTTACACCGGCAGCAACTCGCGCTGGGTCAATCCGACCGGCGGCTTCATCGCCCATGAGTTGGACAGTTTGATGACCGCTCGCCCGGGATATGTCCTTTCGGACTCCATCAACGCCGACCTGCACTCGGTCATGACTTTCAAGTCAGGCTACACGCTGACTCCGACCACAACGATCTGGATATTCAAGTGTTTGATCACCAGTCGTTTGGGCTTTGCGGCCTTTATCGCCTCGGCGCAGGAATGTCATACTTGGTATGAGGAGAACCTGACCTCGCCGAACTGCGGATGTTGTATCCCGCCGATCCGCGGTAATGTCGATTATGACGGCGGCGATGTCATCGACATCTCCGACCTGGTATACCTGGTCGACTTCATGTTCACCGGTGGCCCGGCGCCGCCTTGCTTCGAAGAAGCTGACATGAACGGCGATGGTGCGATAGACATCTCCGATCTCGTTTGGTCGGTTGACTTCATGTTCTCTGGCGGCCCGCCGCCGGTAGCATGTCCGTAGGAGAGATACTCCCATGATGTAGCAGACGTCATGGTTTGCTGTATTATCAACGGCCGCTCTCGACCTTAGTGTCGGGAGCGGCCTTCACATGTGAGAATGGTCGGCAACGTTGGTGGTAGGTCGGTCGCGAAGCGACCAGGAGGCCCTTTATGGTCTTGACAAATAGGTTTAGTTACTATACATTTGGATCATGGCATCGGTCAGCAACGAGATAGCCGAGCAACTTCTGCGTGTTCTCAACAAATATGTCGAGAACCAGAAGAAGCCGCGCCGGTACGGGCTCAGGCGACTTCTGTTCCCGGCCGAGGTTCACACTATTGTGCTTATTGGTCGTTACCCGGAAGCTGGTGTAACGGAGTTGGCCGAGCGGGCCGGGGTCACCAAGGGCGCCATCTCGCAAATGCTGCAACAGCTTGAGGATAAAAAACTTATACGAAAATCGAAACATCCCGAAAGCGGCTCTCGGGTACTGTTGGAACTGACCAACAAAGGAAAGATAGCCTACTACTCGCATGAGCAAATGCACGAAGATCTCGACCGAGAGTTGTTTGATTTCCTGGACGGCCTGACAGCCTCGAAACTGAAGCTGCTCGGCTCCTTTTTAAGCCATCTTGAGAGCGGTATCGACAAAAGAAGCGAAACCTGACGTTTTTTTGTGCGTATTGTTTAGTAGCTAAACAGTAGAGCTACGTTAACCGAAAGGAGATACCAAAATGACGCGACACAACAAAACCACAAAAGGCCTGATGGGTATCGCCGTGCTTTCAGTGCTGGGCATATTCTGGGGCCTGCATGCCGCCTTTCCCGAAGTGAAGCTGTGGCCTTTGGGCACAGTGACGCTGGTGATCGTCACCATGGCCGTCGGTCACTTCAAGAAATCCAGCCGTGACCCGGAACGCCGAGGAGCCGCCGAGAGTGAGTCCTGACAGATCAGAAGTAGGGTGGGTCCGTCTTCGGACCCGCCGGTGGCAGGTCTCCAAGAGAAGAGAGACCTGCCCTGCAAGGCTCTGCAACCACAACGCCCCGGTTTCACTTTCCACTCTCGCCGGATTTCACAGTCGCAAACTTTGCCTTAGTTACCTCGCCATCAAACGAAACCCAGCACCTGCTCGTCCCGTATACTAAGCAGCCCCGCTCCTTCTTACTTCACCGCATCTGTTGCGAGGGACTCACGGGTACGTCTATCCGCTTCCTGATGGTATGTCTGGGAGTGCACAAATCTATTACCACCTATGGAGGATTTCATGCAAGGCAGAGTGACAAAGACATTGGTGATCATGTTGGTGCTGGCGGTGCTGACCGCTTCGGCATCGGCGACGCAAATGCAGGTGAGACTCTACATCGATGATCCCAAACAACTGCTCGACATTCGGCAGTTGCATCTGGACCAGACTTTTCAAAAAGACGGTTACATCGACATCGTAACCGACCAGGAGGAACTTAGGCAGATCGAAGCCCTCGGTATTCGTACCGAAGTTCTGCACGAAGACATCGTTAAGTACAATCAGTCGAGATTGGACCCGGCCAAAGATATGGGCGGCTATATGACGCTCGACGAACTCAACACACGTATGGACGATCTGATCGCCGCATATCCCAATCTTCTCTCGCAGAAAATCTCGCTTGGCCAGACCCTCGAAGGGCGGGACATTTGGGCTTTCAAACTCTCTGATAACCCCAACGTCGACGAAGATGAACCGGAGCTTCTGTACACCGCCCTTCATCATTGCCGCGAAGTGATCACGCCGGAGGTATTGTTTTATTTTATCGAACAGATGGTTGATCGCTACGGACTTTGGCCGGAAGAAACCGAGCTTATCGACACTCGCGAAATGTGGTTCGTGATGTGTGTCAACCCCGACGGTTACTACCACAACGAGGTGATCGCCCCCGGCGGCGGCGGCATGTGGCGTAAGAACCGAAGGCTCAACGCCGACAGCACCTACGGTGTCGATCTCAACCGCAACTATGGCTACGCGTGGGGCTACGATGATCAGGGTTCAAGCCCGGTCGGCTCAAGCGAGACCTATCGCGGCACCGGCCCCTTCTCGGAGCTGGAAACACAGGCGTTACGCGACTTTGTTATCAGCCGTGAGTTCGTGATCTCGTTACAGTACCATGCTCACGGGAATCTTCTGCTGTGGTCGTGGAGCTACAACCTTGGCGAGTTCACTCCGGACGAACCGGTGTTCCGGGCGATTTTTGATTCGGCCAGGGCATGGAATGGCTATACCGGCGGTTCCGATGCGCTTTACACGGTCAACGGCGGCGCCAACGATTGGAACTACGGTGAACAGACCCTGAAGAACAAGAACTTCTCATACACGGTCGAGGTCGGTACTCAGGAAGATTACTTCTGGCCGTCAGTGGATCGCATACCTGATCTTGTAAATGAAAACTACCGTCCGAACAAGTTCTATGCCCGGGCGGCAGGTCATCCATACGCGCTTATTGCTCCGGCCGCGCCCAGTATCTATGTCGCTGATGTCGTCGACAGTGTCGGCTACGATGTACAGTGGACGCACGTCGACGAAAACAACCCGGCCGCCAGCTATGAACTTCAGGAACTACAGGATTACCAACGTATAGTCGACCCGGCCGACGATTTTGGTCATTGGGAAAACCTGAACTTCTCACTTGACGCCCTGAGCTACTCCGGTCCGACCAGTTTTTACTCCGGTTCCGGTTTCCAGGTTGCGGCCGGTATCAGGAGCCTTGAGCCGATTGTGGTAGGGATGGGTGACTCGATCAAGTTCTGGGCGAATTATGGTATGGAGGACGGCCTCGACTTTGCCTATGTCATGGTCTCGACCGACCTGGTTGTCTGGACAACACTCGAAGGCAACCTGAGCACCGACTACGATCCATACGGCGGCTTCAACGCCGGCCATGGGATTACCGGCTACTCCGGCGGATGGGTACAGGGGCTGTTCGATCTCAGTGATTACGTCGGACAAACTCTGTTCGTGGGCTTCGTATATTATTCGACGCAATACTACGATGGCTCACCTGGTATCTGGATCGACGACATAGAGCCGGTCGATTTCTATGGCGTACAGACCGTCGTTGCGTCCGCTCACACCGATACCAGTTTCAGTTTCACCGATCATCCGACCGGTCTCTACCACTACCGAGTCCGCGCCACCGATAATGAAAACCAACTAAGCATGTATTCCCCTGCCCAGCCGTCCGCAGTGATCAACAATTATGCCTGCGTCGACAGCGACAGCGACGGCTACGGTGATCCCGGCAATCCATCGAACACCTGCAGCGATGACAACTGTCCTCTGGTGTCGAACACCGGGCAGGAGGATGCAGATGGTGACGGCATTGGTGATGCCTGCGATGTATGCCCTTATGATCAGTTCGACGACGGCGACGGGGATGGTTTCTGCGCCGATATCGACAATTGTCCAGCCGTTTACAACATCGATCAACTCGATGCCGATGGTGATGGTATCGGTGATCTGTGCGACGTCTGTCCGGACGATCCACAGAACGATATTGACGGCGATGGTGTCTGTGGTGACGTCGATAACTGTCCTACCGCCGATAACAACGACCAATCGGACATTGACGGCGACCTGCTGGGAGATGCGTGCGACAACTGCGCAGGCGACCACAACCCCGGCCAGGAAGACCTTGATGCCGACGGCGTAGGCGACCTGTGCGACAACTGTCCCGACAGCGCCAACACTCTTCAAGAAGATGCCGACAGCGACGGTGTGGGTGACCTGTGCGACGTCTGTCCGAACGACCCCGAAGACGACAGTGATGCAGACGGTTTCTGTGCCGATGTAGACAACTGCCCCGACGATTACAACCCTGACCAGACCGATCTCAACGACGACGGTGTGGGTGACATCTGCTGTTGTCTGAATCGTGCCGATGTCGACCATGCCGGCGGTCCCAGCCCGATCGACATCGCCGATTTGGTCTTCCTGGTCGATTTCATGTTCTCAGGCGGAGCTCAACCGCCCTGTTTCGACGAGGGTGATATCGACGGCAGCGGTTCGGCGCCTATCGATATATCTGATTTGGTGTACATGGTTGATTATATGTTCTCAGGCGGCCCACCCCCTCCGGGCTGTCCATAACGTAGCACCTTGCGAGGAGGTGGACATGGAGGTCCGCCTCGTTGGCTCACGGACGCATTTCCAGTACGGCCCGGACCTTTGGTCCGGGTCTTGCTATACAGGCAAGGCGACAAGTCGCTTCCTTGCGCATCGCGCTACTCAGGTCATGCCGAGCGGGTGGCCGCCCTAAACTTCCAGGCTGTGTCGCAATTGCAGGTTCCTCCGGTTCCTGCGTTGGCCGAGGGCGAGCGTGTGAACCGGATGTTTCAAAGGCTTCTCTTACACAACGCCTTAGTGAGAGTCGCAGGGTCACAATCCCGACTTCGTCGAGATCAGGACCCTGCGAAACTCGTTTATGACACAGCCTGTCCGATGGGGGCGGAAGTTCATACTTCGACTCCGCTCAGTATGAGGTTGTGTTGGGTCTTGATCACGCCGGCGGCGGGCCAATCTCATGTTGCACGCTGGACGACGAATTGAGATTGCCGCGGCATCACGCGTTTCGCGTGATACCTCGCAATGACGGCAAACGAGGGTTGGTCGACAAGCCCCTTCGTCCGGGCTTCGCTGCACAAGCCAAAAACAAATTGCCCCACACTCCACCGCAACCTATCTTGGCGCACCAAGCTATTATGATCGACAAATGGATACGACAAACCAGCGGCATAGTGCTGCTACTTATCGGGTTGACCTCAGCGATCGCATTTGACCGGATCGCCCGGTGGTTCTTTTTCATCAGTCCGGATGGCGACATCGGAGATGCAACCATGCTGGAGTTGCGCGTGGTGCTGGCTTCGTTGGGCGTGATCGGATTCTATCTGTTCTTCAGGGGGGGCGTGCACCGATTCTTTCGCTGGTTACACCACCATATCAACACATCGTCGACCGCCGACTTTCTCACTATCGTCTTGTCAGCCGGATTGATCCTGCGGGTTCTGGTTATCCTGTGCATGGAGATACCTCTCTACATCGATTACCAGGGCTACGACGAGCTCGCCTGGACCTGGGTGCAACAGGGCGGCTATTACAACGGTGAGCATCTCACCGGCTACTATCCGGTGGGCTATCCGTTTTTCTTGTCGCGACTGTACTACCTGTTCGGACATGCCCCCCTGGCTGGTGTCCTCGCGAATATCTTTCTGAGTCTGTGCATCGGGTGGCTGAGCTACCGAATCGCCGGACGCATCTTCGGCGAAAAAACCGGACGCTGGTGTCTGCTTATAATGATGTTCTTCCCCAGTCAGATTCTGTTCGTCAATCTGTTGGCCTCGGAGATGTTGTTCACACCGCTGTTCTTGTTGTCACTCCTGATGTTCATCCCTGCCGATGCACGTGGAATTCAAGGTTGGTTCAAGGGTGGCGTCATGCGACCCCACGTGACGCCTGCTCTGCAATCCGAAGGCCGTCAGGCGAGTCGTCTGACAGCACCTTTACCACAACGCCGTCTGACTCGCAGCATGGGAGATTATCTCCTGCCGATTGCGGGCGGAGTATTGTTGGGTCTGGCCACGCTGACCCGTGCGCTCACCCAGGTCTACTGGCTGGTCCTGTTGCCGTTGTTCTTCCTGCAATCGGGCAGCCTTAAGAAAGCGGCGACCCAGACCGTTCTTGTGCTGGCCGCATTGGCCCTGGTAGTAACGCCGTGGATCGTCCGCAACCATCAGGCCGTGGGCCGCGCCCGAGTAAGCACCAACGGCGGTATCAACTTTATGATAGGTAACAATCCGGGCAGCGGTATGGGTTGGATCGAGGTGGACTCGGTCGAATTCAACACCCACGATGCCACCCGCGAGGCGTATATCGACAGTGTCGGCTGGCGTCGGGGATGGGCCTTCATCCGGCAGGACCCGGTGGCTTTCCTCAAACGTGGTCTCCTCAAGATTGGCTACTTTTTCGCCGGTGATCTGACCGCAATTCATTATCAAATGAAACAGGCGGCCGAAAACTCACGGGTTGACTGGTCCGTGCTGGTGGCCATGTACAGCCAGGGCTACTATATAATGGTGTTGCTTTTTGGCGGCTTCGGGTTGGTGGTTTATGCTCGAAGCAGTGGTCGCCGGCCGGGGGGATATCTGTTGTGGGTGACGATTCTGTTTTGGACAGCGGTTCATTTTGTCTTCTTCGGCCATGCCCGGTTTCACTTTCCGATCATGCCAATGATCGTCACTTTTGCCGCCCTCTACATAGTAGATGCTGTGGAGGAGACGGAACCGCCCATCCACGAATAACCCTGTTTTGCTTGAGTTTCCATTTGAAACTGTCGATAATGGGGTAGATGCAGCACTTAACGTGAGAGGCAACGCCCACTGATGAACTATCTGATTACCGGTGGAGCCGGGTTTATCGGCTCCAACATCGCCACCCGCCTGGTCGAGAACGGAGACCGGGTGCGTGTATTGGACAATTTCTCATCCGGCCGTCGTGAAAACCTCGCGGCTCTGGGTGATAAGGTCGAGCTGATCGACGGCGACATTCGTGATTACTGGACAGCTGTCCAGGCGGTCGACGGCATGGACTACGTCTTACACCAGGCCGCCCTGCCCTCGGTGCCGCGCTCGATTGCCAACCCGCTGACATCTCATGCCGTCAACATCGACGGTACACTGCACGTACTTGAAGCAGCCCGTCGGGCCGGTGTAAAAAAACTGGTCATGGCGTCGTCATCGTCGATCTACGGCGAATCGGAAGAGCTGCCCAAACATGAAGGCATGGAGCCGAGCCCGCTCTCACCGTATGCCATCACCAAACTGACTTGCGAACATTATCTGCGCGTCTACTGGGAGCTGTATCAATTTCCCACGGTGTCACTGAGATACTTCAACATTTTCGGACCACGGCAGGATCCGGGTGGTGATTATGCCGCCGTCATCCCGAAGTGGATAATCGCCCTGTTGAACGGCCAGCAGCCGGTGGTGTTCGGTGATGGGGAGCAGTCACGCGACTTCACCTACATAGACAACTGTGTGCAGGCCAATATCCTGGCTGCCACCAATGAATCGATAGTGGGCGATCAGTTTAACGTCGCCTGTGGCGGGCAGTTTACGCTTAATCAATTGCTGGACAAACTCCGCGAGATCATCGGGGTGGACATCCAGGCACATTATACACCGCCCCGACAGGGTGACATTTTGCACTCATACGCGGCCATCGACAAGCTCGAACAGTTCGGCTACAAGTCGGAAGTGGGCTTTGATGAAGGCTTGCACCGCACTGTCGAGTTCTTCCGTTCGCAGGTATCTGAGAAAGTCTCGGTGTAGATTCATTGGGTGGTGAATTACTTTCACGCTTCCTGCACACCCCCTCGTCATTCCCGCACCTCTCTTGTCATTCCCGCGAAGGCGGGAAGGGGAATCCATCTTTGCTTGTTCAGTGCCTGGCAGATGTCCACATCTGCCGCCAAGTGGCGTCGCTGCGGCAAGTCAATAACACACCCCTAAATCCTCTCTCAAGAGGGGACTTTGAAGAGGATATCGCCGTAGGTTTGTTTCGTCGCCATAAGCAGAACCGAGGCGTTTCCTTTCCTCGGTACCCCACCCAGAGGCTTTGCGCCGGGTGGGCTCACGCATAGCAGATTGTGGGGCGGCCAACCGTTCACGTTGGGTGGAAAAAGCACCGCCTGTCGTCATTGCGAGGGAGTGACGCGCCACGCGGTACGGCCGCGGCAATCTCATATTGTCGCGAAGCGAGATTGCCGCGTCGGTCACTGTGTTCCCTCCTCGCAATGACTAACCACCCTATCATACCGAGCGCAGTCGAGGTATGAGCCAAGTCGAAGCATGAAGAACTCCGCCGGGTCCACGCCGCGGCGTGCAGGCGAAGACGGACCCGCCTTACGAATTCCTGTTGGCGGGTTCGAGGACGGACCCGCCCTACTAATCCCTCTACTCCAGCGGGAGGGTGGAGTGAAGAATCACGCGGCCATAAATGGCTTTCAAGGCGCGTGATGACGAAACCACAGGGGTTTCGACCTACGGTTACTCAGACAGTTAACCAAGCATTCCATCAGACTATTGCCAGTCCCAAGTAGTAAATGTCCATGTCGCTAATCTTCGGCAGCACGTTCGCATCCTTATCTCTGATTGCCAGTCCCAAATAGTACCAGTCCATCTTATCAATCTTAGTGAGCACGTCCCAGTCACCTCCAACTATTGCTAATCCCAAGTAATACAGATCCATGCCGTCGATTTTACGGAGCACATCGTTGTCGTTGTCGAGGTACGCCAAGGCCAGATAATAGACATCCATGTTATCGATTTTGAGTGCCACGTCGCGGTCTCGGTCTAGCATCACAAAACCTAAATAGTACAAATCCATATTGTCGATTTTCTGGAGACTGCTTCGATCACCCATGGTCCACTCCCTTTCGCCGGAATTTCTTGTATCCTACCTGTGCGAGGTATGCAAGCAGGCTTTATCTGTAGAACAAGATAGTAAACAAGGCTCGTTTAGAGCAACATTCATGTTGGCGTCCGCCGCCCGCATAAACTGGGGCAGAGGAGGACGGCCACAAGTAGCTTCCACTCGCCGCGCACTTAACAAAGGCGCGAAGCGCCAAAAAGCGATTTATCGCCGGGTCCACGCCGCGGCGTGCAGGCGAAGACGGACCCGCCTTACTAATACTCTGTCAAGCCTTGAGACCCACCTGCCGCAAGGCTCTAGGTGGGGTACCGAAGACCTGGATTCCGGCCTTCGCCGGAATGACAGAAAGTGGGCCGTCCCCCAAGAACCTGGATACTGGCTTTCCCCAGTATGACGAGACTCCGTAAGCCCTCTCCGAAAAACTATCTTAACATGGGTTTCTGACTTGACTTTTATATAAAGTGGAGTATGTTGACCCACTAAATATATGAAACAATCGTCGGTTCCGGGAAATAGCAGGACCACCCGGCGGTCCAGCCGGGCTGGTTCATATTCGAAAGAACACTCGGGCCATGGCGGTTTTTTGGAGGTCATGTCATGAAAGTCGGATTCGAACGTTGTATCGCTGCGTATAGTATCACCACCACGCTGGCCATTCCGCTGGCTCATGCCATGGCAACGCTGCTAAGAAAAGCGTTTGATGCCGACGCGATTACCGCCGTTTACGACATAGTGCTGGCGGTGGCGCTTGTAATGCTGGTTTCGGCGTTTCTGAGTCGACAGTGGCCGCGCGGACTTTCGGCCTATCTCAGTTCCCTGGTGGTATCGTTGGCCACCGTGATAATCTTGGCGCTGGTGGACCGTTCGCTCCTACTGCCGCTTTTGGCCGTGCCGCTCGTTTGTCCAGTTGGCGTACTGCTGAGCAACATGATTGCCCGTCGCTTGCCGGTCTGGATGGATGGATCATTGCACCGTTTCCCGGTGCGAACAATGCTGCTGGTAGTCTTGGCTCTCCTGATGGTTGTCCAGACCGCTCGTCTATCAAGCTGGGTAAGTGATCCGTCGCAGGACTGGTGGATTAGTACCAAGAACCCGCTCTTCGCCCAACACATGTGCATGGTTGCATATATCTACGCCGCTGATCTCAACCGTCAGGGTGTGGACAATGTTTATGACCAAAGCTACTACCCCGGACTCAACCCGGACGCCGATATCCGCACAACTATTAATAACCTACACCCCGAGGATCCATATCAGTATCCCCCTCAGTTTTTGGTGCTGCCCCGTTTGGCTATTGCATTGACTAACGATTTTGATCTGATTAAAACGTTCTGGCTGGCCTTACAGGCTTTGTTCTTTGGCTTCATCGCCTGGACGGTGGCCAGGTTTATCGGCGGGCAGGTCGGGTTGATGGCAGCATTGTTGATCCCTCTGCTGTGGATATCGTTTCCGGTACTGGCCAACCTTCAGTATGGACAGTTTCACCTGATGTCGGTCTTTTTGGCCGTGGCCGGTATGATGTGGTTTGCCCGTCGGCGGTATTTTCTTGGTGGCGCTTCATTGGCCTTCGCCATGTTGTCCAAAGCGGCTCCGGGAATTCTGCTGATCTACTTGTTGGCAAAACGCCGCTGGAAAGAAGCAGGTTGGACTTTGGGCTTCTGTGTAGCATTCTCTCTGCTTGCTCTGATGGTGGTTGGCACGGAACCGTTTGTTGCCTTCTTCACCTACCAGATTCCCGCGATTCAAAACGGCAGCGCCTTTGCGTTCGCAGAGATCTGGCCGGAATTCCGTGACTTGCTCATAGCGGGCAACCAATCACCCTTCGCTTTCGTTTTCAAGCTCGGTGTGCTGGGTCTGCCGGGTATGTCTATCTCGCTGGCCAACACGGTGCATCTGGTTTACACGGTTTTGGTGTTTGTCGTTGCTCTCCTGGCTGCACGTGTCAACGGCAATCGACATCGGCAATTGTTGGTGTGGCTGGCTTTGTTGAATCTGGCCGCCTTGGTCAGTAAAGGAGCCTGGGGTGATTACATTCCGATAGGTACTATCTGGCTGTTGACTTTTATGGTCAGCGATATGATGGCAACTCACAAACGTAAGTTGCTCCTGGCCGTTGTCTCTGTTTTCATGTTTCTGTCTTTGGGCGTTCTCCCTTTGCCCGGATTGGGCGACCCGGCGATATTCACCAGCCTGGCCGCGGTGGGGATGATTATCACCATCGCTTTCAACGCCTGGGTGCTGTTCGGGCGTACGCCTGAGGTCCGGACGGTGTCCGGCGAGTCCCCGTAGGGCGAAGACGGACCCGTTTTGATATGATAGGAGACCTCTCTTTACAATCAACATCCGCAAACATGAAACCTTCTGCTGACTAGGCGGCGATTTATTCCAACTCCAAGAAAAGAGAGACCTGGCCCACAAGACTACTTCTTCTCAAAGAGTGCGGCCACCGCGCCAGACGGGTCTTTGATGATACAGTAGCGGCTGTCGGAAGTCAGTTCAGTCGCGTCGCGTATAACCTCACCGCCAAGTTTCTTGCACGACGCGATACTTGCGTCCAGGTCGGCCACCGTGATATAGATCAACCATTGGGCAGGCAGACCGGCGTTGGTGCCGCGCGCATGACAGATGCCGGCCACCGGCAGCTCCCTTCCCGGCTCAATCATCACAAAGTCATTGTACCCGCCCATATCGACCGAATCGGTTGTCCACCCGACCACGTTCTTGTAGAAATCACGCACCTCTCCAGCTTTCTTCACAGTCAGGTCCATCCAGCCGACAGACCCGGGTTCCAGTTGTTCCTCAGTCATTTCTTCTCCTCTATTTCAAAAGAACCATGCTTGCACGTCCGGCTACATAGATTACTCTTTGGGCGGTCCGATGGGTAACTTTTTTTTATCAAGCCTGTCTAATTCAATGCGACCACCCGACGCAAAGCCTCTGCGTGGGGTGCCTGCTACCGACAGAGGCGGGTTCACGCAGCGGCGCGCAAAGGACAGTCCGACCTGTTTGCCGCCTTGCATCAGACCGACTCACTTGTTGACTTGGCGGGCAACGACTCGTACTCTGACGACGTAAGTATACCAGAGGAAACATGACAGACAGCAGTGCACCCACCAACCAACAAACAGCTACTCCCAGTTCGACAGACGCCAATTCGATGAACAAAAACTGGTTGGTCGCTCCGCTGGTCACATTGGCCATCGTCCTGGTTGGTGTGGTCCTGGTGGCTTTGTTCAGAACGGACATCAACGACTACGGCGTATCATTGCTGACGCGCTTTGGTCAGGATTGGGTTGATGTCATTCTGTTTCTCGTAACGGCGGTTTCCTGCACACCTATAATGCTGCCGGTCTGGGGTTATGCGGTGGCCGGGGCCGCTCTGGGGTTGAGCGTGGTCAGGCTGGCCGCGGTGATGGCGCTCGGCTCGGCGCTGGGGTCATACACGACGTTTGCCATCGGGCGCTACATGGGGGACCGGTCTTGGGTGAAACGGCGTTTCCCCGATCTTCAAAAAAACCCCTGGACCTACGGCAAATCGAGACTGTATGTAACGATGATCTTATTCTTCGGCACCGCATCGCCGTTGCCGTGCGACGTAATCTACGCAGCCTGCGGCGCCAAGCGGTACCCGAGTCTTCCGTTTTTCATAACGATTGTTGCCGCTCGCTTCGTGCGCTACCTCTATATGGGTTACGGTTTTCTCTACGTGAGCGATTTCTTTTGAGCCGCATAGGAGAAGGTTGAAACAGCGTCGCCAGAATCTGGTCTTGCTATCCGCCCCAAACAAGCAGGCTCTGTCATAGTGTGGTTTCGCAGGGTCCTGGTCTCGACGCAGTCGGGATTGTGACCCTGCGATTCTCGGCATGCTGTTGTGAGAGAGCAACCTCAGGAACCACCGGTTCACACGCTCGCCTTCGGCGAACGCAGGAACCGGAGGAACTTGCCATGGCGATACAGTCTGAAGGTTTGAGGCGGCCACCCACTTGACGAAACACCTGCGGATACTCCTGCAACTATAGCCGTAACTTAAGCGAATGACCGAGCTCGCTCTTACCCCTCGGTTTTGTCTTCAATATGAACAGGACAAAGCCTATGTATTCGCCGCCATCTGCTGAGATTGTTTCTGCATCACTTGGGAATCCCGAAAAGCCACCGCCGTTTTTGATCTGTTCCCATTCCAGCCAAAGTTTCCAACCGTCCGGAATGGTTTCGGCAACTTCAATATCGACGATACCGGGGCGAGAGAAATGGTTTGTCCACCAATCGAGCGTGTGAAGACAGAAACACTCCTTTGGGTCCCAAAAGACGCCGCCGGATGCCTGTTTTCTGGTAAGATGCTCGGGCGGTTTGTCGAACTCTTTCATCATTGCCGGCATGACCAGTCCCAATTGTCCACCGTCTCTCAGGAGTCGAGTGATATATCCCAGGTACAAATCATCAGTACCGTAATACTGGTAGGAATCGATGCTAATAATCGATTCAAAGTACTTTGCGGCGTAAGGAAGGTTGTGAGCTTCCGCCTGGATTGGAAATACTTTGTTATCCATTTTGGCGTCTGAAACTACAGACCAGATATCATCGACATTAATCCATAAATCCGTTGCGCATACATTAACATCGTAGGTTTTAGCCAGGAATACGGAGGTCATTCCACGGCCGCATCCAAGGTCGAGCACACGCATGTTCTCTTTCAACCTCATTCGTTCGGCGAGGATTTCGGCCAGCCATATAGCATTAGGCCCCATTTCGTTGGCCAGCATCCACTCAGTCTCGAAGCTGCCGCTCTTGGGGCAAAGCTTTTTATGCAATAGGTCGTTCTTGCTGTTCACATTCACCTCTTTGATAATGATTGCAACCCACGCTCCGGGGAGTGTTGATAAACCCTGATTACGTTGTGTCGGGTCCTGATCGCGCCGAAGGCGTGATTGTGACCCGATACCTAAATCCATATTGGACAGGGGCGGCGGGTCACACGGATTCGCTGGCGTCCGCCACGGCGGACAGGACCCACCGCAACAGTCCAGAGGGACTTTTTCAACTAGCCCTCGGCGCTCTGGACCACCCTGCTTTCATACCGGACTCGCATTCTATTCTCAAGCCCAGACCCTACGGTACAAGAAGTTGGGCAATAATGCAATAGGTCTAACTTCCTTCGTTGTTTCAGTATAGAGCGGTTTTGACTCCCATGCGAGGTTAACCAGTCGTTGCGGTATCTACAAGCCGGGCTTATATTTGTGCATGAATCATGCCCTGCGACGCTAAAGAATTGTGGGGTGAAACCGATAACTTTCTAAGTATGGACGAGGACTTTCTGATACAGGATCTCAAGCAAGCCGAGGTTCATCGCGAATCGGCCAAACTGCTTGATCGTCGACCGGAGAAACCGTTATGGCGGGAGTATCTCGAAACCGGTCTTTTGGCCCTATTGGCGGCTGTGCTTCTTCGGCTGTTTGTCGTCAGCGCCTACCGGGTCAGTTCGGCTTCGATGGAAAACGCCATGTACGAAGGGGACTATCTCTTTGTTAACAAACTGGCTTACTCCTTCGGCCAGCCTCCCCAGGTCGGCGACATCATTGTATTCAAGTACCCCAACAACCCCAACAAAGACTTCATCAAGCGCATTGTGGCTCTGCCGGGACAGACCGTCCAGGTGGCCGACAAAGCAGTCTACGTGGATGAGGAGATTGCAGCGATACCGGCTACATCGAAGAACACCGATGGACGCATTCTGCCGGGCGAGCTAAGCTTCAGGGACAATTTTGGCCCCTACACGGTGCCGATCGGTGAGTATTTTGTACTCGGCGATAACCGTGATGACAGCCGCGACAGTCGTTTTTGGGGTTCTGTGCCGGAAGAAAACCTTCGGGGTAAGGCGGTATTTGTTTACTGGTCCTGGCAGCCGGATGCCGACACTCCGGGCTGGTCTTTTCCATACGTGATCGACGCCGTTCAGTGGATCGGGTGGGGAATCTACAATTTCCCCTCGCACGTTCGCTGGGATCGGCTCGGCGCCAGTCTCTGACCATGCCGCTCGGACTCTACCTTCACTATCCTTTCTGTCGTAATCGCTGCTCTTATTGCGACTTCTATAAAGAACTGCACGACACAAAACTTCAGAAGCAATTCTTCGATGCTCTCAGAACAGAAACCGATCTGATTGCCGGGCAGTGCGGCAAGCGTCGCGTCAGGTCAATCTTCATAGGCGGCGGCACGCCGTCGCTGATGCCGGTGGAATTGCTGGAAGACTGGCTGGCCCAGGTCCGTGATCTCTTTATCGTCGAAGATGATTTCGAGTTTTCTGTCGAGTCCAATCCGGAGTCGGTCAGTTTGGAGCTGCTTCAATCCTGGCAATCGCTGGGCGTCAACCGTCCTCTCTTCGGCGTTCAGTCTTTCGATCCACAACTCTTGAAACTACTCGACCGCAGACACTCACCCAAAGATAGTCATCGCGCGGTGTATCATGCCAACGCGCTGGGCTTTGCCAGTTTTGGTCTTGATCTGATCTTTGGCCTGCCGGGACAGAACAGCGATAAACTCTCGGCCGACCTCGAACAGTTTGTGGACCTGGCCCCGCCGCACATTTCGTTTTACCAGCTTACCATCGAGGACGGCACGGTCCTGGCCGACCGGGTGGCCGACGGCTCGATCAAGTTGCCGGATGAGGAATTGAACTTGGCTATGTACCGCGCCGGGGTGCAGAAGATGGAAGAGGCCGGCTACCGCCGCTACGAAGTGTCGTCGTTCGCCAAACCCGGATTCGAGTGCAGGCATAACCTCGGCTACTGGGAGGGGGATGAGTATCTGGGGCTGGGACCATCGGCGCATTCGTTCATCGACGGTCAACGATTGTTCAATTATGACAATTTGCATCGGTATATTGAAACGCTGGACAAGGGCCATCTGCCCCAGGTCGTGGATGAATCAGGTCTGGACGAACGTATGACCGAGGCGATCATGCTTGGATTGCGCACGACGCAGGGGATTAGTCGTAAGCGGTTCGTCAAGCGTTTCGGAGTATCGTTGCGGGATCGTTTAGACCAAAGTCATTATCGCAGGTTGGTTGAATCCGGTCATCTGTTACCTGACCGGGGTAAGCTGAGGCTATCCGACGAAGGCTTCTATTTGGTCGATGAGATCACCCGCTGTTTGATTAAGTGACCGTCCTGCACCCCTTCTGTCATTGCCGCACTTCTCTGTTATTCCCACGCTCCTTCGTCACTCCGACTGCAATCGATGGGTGCGCGAAGCGCAAAGGACCCCGCGTGGCGCGGGGTGTCATTCTGGCGAAGGCTGGAATCCATCTTCTTTTTCTCAGTCATTTTTTCGAAGGCCAGAATCCAGCCTTCGATTCGGGTGGCCGTCTCAAACTTTGTTTGGGGCGGAAGGTCATGGTTCGACTCCGCTCACCATGAGGTGGGATCTGCTTCGGTACCCCACCCAGAGGCTTTGCGGCGGGTGGGATTCGTGTGCCACCCATATTCGCCGCCCACAGCCAACAATTCAGGTACACGACGTATGGTTTTACAACGGCGCGAACGTGGTTCCATGCTTCAATATTGCGTTTGCAACTACAAATCGTATATTCGGTGCGACATAATTGATGCGTGAACAAAGGAATGCAAGATGACTATAGAGCGTGAAGTTCTCCCTACAGATATTCTTATCGTTGGCGCCGGAACGGCTGGATTGGCCGTGGCCTATAAACTAGCCCAACTAGTACAGGCCGACGGCTCAGTAGAAATGCCCGAAATACTCTTGATGGAAAAAGGCTCTCATGTCGGTGCGCACTCGCTTTCGGGTGCCGTGATGGACCCCCGAGGAATTGCTGAACTCATTCCGGATTTTGTCGAAAAAGGTGCGCCGCTTGAGGCTCCGGTCTCGGCCGATGCCATGTACTACTTCGGGAATGAAACCGCGCTGAAGTTTCCGTTTATGCCGAAAGCAGTCAGCAACGACGGTAATTACATTGTATCCCTCAACAAGTTCACGGCCTGGCTGGGCGAACAGGTCGAGTCTGTAGGCGTCGACATTTTTGCGGGGCTGGCCGGCTCTGAGTTAATCGTTAAGGACGGACGAGTCACCGGTGTTCAGACTGTCGACATGGGGCTGGACAAAGAAGGCAACCAGAGGTCAAATTTCGAGCCGGGTTCTGTCATCGAAGCCAAGGTGACGATTCTGTGCGAGGGTGTGCATGGTTCGCTGACCCGCCAGGCATTCGAAAAGATGCCCCAACTGACAGCAGACTGTCTGCCGCAAGCGTACCTTACCGGCGTCAAAGAGGTTTGGCAGGTACCCGAAGGTCGAATCAAACCGGGTCAGGTCTATCACACTATCGGTTGGCCGCAACCGTCCAGCGAATATGGCGGCGGGTGGATCTATGCCATGAGTGAGACAACGGTTTCAGTGGGCTACGCGGTCGGTCTCAATTCACCCGATCCAACCAACGATCCGCACATGAAATTCCAGCGTTACAAGACGCATCCTTTTGTGAAGAAGATCCTTGAAGGCGGCACGATGCTCCACTACGGCGCCAAGACTATTCCCGATAACGGCTACTTTGCGATACCAAAGCTGACCTCGGATGGGTTAATGCTGTGCGGCGACTCGGCCGGCCTTCTGAATCCCCAGAAACTAAAAGGGATCCATCTGGCCATCAAGTCGGGCATCATGGCCGCCGAAACGGTTTTCGACTGTCTCAAGAACGACGATTTCACGGTCGAGGCGCTGCGCGGATACCAGCAACGATTCGACAGTAGTTGGGCCCAACAAGAACTGTACAAAACGCGCAACTTCCACTCAGGATTCAAAGGCGGACTACTCTCGGGGTTGGTCCACGGCATGTTGCAGATGATCTCGGGAGGCAAAGGTCTGTACGAACGGCGGGTCAACAAGCGCGACCACGAGTACATGTGCAAGCTCGATGAATACGGTCGTCAGGCCGGACGGTTGCCGGAGAAGATAGCTGTCAAATTCGATAACGAGTACACTTTCGATAAACTCACCGACGTTTACAAGTCCGGCACTCAGCATGAGGAAGAGCAACCTTCGCACCTGGTGATTACCGACACTGATATCTGTAACAACCAATGCACCGAAGAATACGGCAACCCTTGTCAGCATTTTTGTCCGACGCAGGTGTACGAGATGGTTGACGATCCCGAACGCGAGGGGAAGACCAAACTCCAATTGACGCCGTCGAATTGCGTCCACTGCAAGACCTGCGACATCGCCGACCCGTACCAGGTTATCCGCTGGGTCGTGCCGCAGGGGGGTGAAGGTCCCAACTATGAGAATCTGTGAGGGGAGCGTCTATTAGCATACCCCCGGTATACATAGGCTCCATCGGCGTGGCGCTGTTGCTGATAGCGTTTGCGCTTAATCTGGTGCGTAAACTGTCCGAGCGCAGTGCCGTCTATCTTTCGATGAACGTTGTCGGTGCCCTGATGGCCGCCTGGTATGCGTGGGCGGGTGGCGCCATTCCGTTTGTAATTCTGGAAATCGTCTGGGCGGCAACCGCTGCGGTGCGGCTGGTCATGACGCTGATGAAACGGCCTACTTAGGTAGGGTGGGTCCGTCTTCGCTTGCGCGCCGCGGCGTGGACCCGCCACTATCGGCAGGTCTGAAGACAGACCAGCCCTACAAGACTAATCAAGACTGGATGCCGGATCAAGTCCGGCATGACAGGTGACGGAAGCGCGAAGGGCGAAACAGTGGTTTATTTCCTCACCCTGAGCGGCTTCGAAGGCTGATCCTGAAAAAACCAAATCAGGCACCTTGCCATCGATCACCTTTCCTGTTATTATTGGCCCTGATTTTGGGCGGGAATAATGCCTGCCTTTGGCCGTGAAAGATGATTTGCTTAGAGTGGCAGACAGTGTCTGCCCGGAGGAAACGATGTCCCGATTTAATGTCCCTTATCCCCAGAACGAACCGATCCTAGACTACGCACCCGGCTCACCGGAGCGGGCCGAACTTCTGAAAGCATTGGCCGATCTTAAAGGAAACCCGGTTGAGATTCCGATGGTCATCAATGGCAAGGAAGTGACCACCGACACAAAGATAGAGATCAGTGCGCCTCACAACCACAGCCTGAAACTGGGTGCTTACTATCAGGGTTCAGCGGGCGAGGTTGCCTCAGCGGTCGCGTCGGCCGTTGAAGCTCAGAAGTCGTGGGCGCTGGTGCCGTGGGAACATCGGGCGGCCATCTTTCTGAAAGCGGCCGATCTTCTGGCCGGACCATACCGGCACATAATGAACGCCGCGACCATGCTGGCTCATTCCAAAAATATCTATCAGGCAGAGATTGATGCCGTCTGCGAACTGGTCGACTTCTGGCGTTTCAACGTTTATTACATGCAACAAATTTACGAAGTGCAACCCGAAAGCGCACCGGGTATATGGGACCGCATGGATCATCGTCCGCTTGAGGGGTTCATCTTTGCCGTCACGCCGTTTAACTTCATCTCGATCAACGGCAACCTGCCGACCGCACCGGCTATGCTCGGTAACGTCGCGGTGTGGAAACCGGCCTCGACGGCAACATACACTTCGCATTTGCTCATGAAAATCCTCCTTGAAGCCGGACTGCCGGATGGTGTAATCAATCTCATCTTTGCGCGCGGCGCAGCAATCGGTGACACAGTGTTGAAGAACGAGCACCTGGCTGGGATTCACTTTACCGGCTCAACAGCCGTCTTTCAGAATATGTGGAAGACGGTCGGCGAGAACATTGCCGGCTACCGTTGCTACCCACGCATCGTCGGCGAGACCGGGGGCAAGGACTTTATCTTTGCCCATGCCTCGTCCAATGTTGACCAATTGGTCACTGCCATGGTGCGCGGCTGCTATGAGTTCCAGGGGCAAAAATGCTCGGCCTCATCGCGGTGTTACATTCCGAAATCACTCTGGCCTGAGGTCAAAGAAAAGTTCGTAGCGCAGGTAGGTGAACTCAAGATGGGTGATCCCGAAGATTTCACGAATTTCGTCAACGCCGTGATCGACGAAGCCGCTTTTGATTCCATAACGGCCTTTATCGATCATGCCAAGGCTGCCGACACCGACGAAGTACTGGTCGGCGGCAATTATGACAAATCGAAAGGCTACTTTATCGAACCTACGGCGATACTGACATCCGATCCGCACAGCAAGACGATCGAGGAAGAGATTTTCGGTCCGGTTGTTACGATCTTTGTCTATGATGATGGCGACTATGCCAAGACCCTTCACCTGTGCGACACAACATCGCCATACGCGCTGACCGGTGCTATCTTCGGACGTGACCGCAAAGCTGTCGAATTGGCCGAACGGATGCTTCGTCAGGCAGCCGGCAATTTCTATATTAACGACAAACCGACGGGCGCCGTTGTGGGTCAGCAGCCGTTTGGTGGTGGCCGTGCTTCGGGTACCAACGACAAGGCGGGTGGAATCCAGAATATGCTCAGGTGGGCATCGCCGCGTTCGATCAAAGAGAGTTTTGTCGCACCAAAGTCATATAAGTACCCCTTCATGGGGCAATAAATTGCTTTTTCGCGCTTCGCGGCAATAAATTGCATTTTCGCGCTACGCGCGCCCAACGTCCGCACGTTTCTGTGGTGATTGAGTATATTCCGTGAGCCCGTAGGGTGGGTCCGTTCGCGGACCCGCCATCTTCAGCTCAACGGGCAGACCCGAGGGTGTGCCGCGCACAGGAACCCTGAGCGGAGTCGAAGGGTGATAAATCACTTTTTCGCGCTAAGCGCGCCCAACGTCCGCACGTTTCTGTGGTGATTGAGTATATTCCGTGAGCCCGTAGGGTGGGTCCGTCCGCGGACCCGCCATCTTCATTTCAACGGGCAGACCCGAGGGTGTGCCGCGCACAGGACATTGTAGGGCAGGATCCCTGTGATCCTGCCGGAATCGGCGGCATCCCTCCTGCGGCGGACCTTCGGCGCAGGGATGCCGCCCTACTAAGAACTATGGGTGGCCCACCAGCTTGGGGAGTGTTGAAAAAGTGCCATTGGCCCGCTGCCCATGTCTGACAAGTAGTTGCGTGTCGGGTCACAACCACGCCTTTGGCGCGTTCAGGACCCGACACAACGTAATCAGGGTTTATCAAAAAGCCCCTTGCTGTGGGAAATCGTAGGGCAGAACCGCCTTCGGTTCTGCCGGGTTTCATTGGCGGAACCGCTAAGAGGGTTCCGTCCTGCTACTGCCCTACGAATCTGTGTGAATAAAACCTACTGCGGAGGAAACATCCACTCCACCAGGCAGACCAAGTCGGTGACCGTAAGCAGATCGTCAAGGTCACAGTCAACATTTTCAAGACACGGCATTGGAGGTCCGCCCAGGAACATATGGTCCACGACATACACCAAGTCACTGATGTCGGCCGATCCGCTACAGTCGGCATCGCCGTACACCGGCGGGTCCGGCACCAGGACGGTAACCGACCCATCGAGAACATGCACGACACTGGTATCTATGTGGCAATTGATGTTGTACCCGTCGATACTGATCGAATCATACGGCGGTCCCGGGACTTGTGTCCAATTGAGACAGACATCCCCGGCCCAGTTGGTACAATACCAGAATGTTGTGTCGGGAACAGAGTCACACACGATACCGATACTCTCACCCGACGGCGTGGAGAAATTGAAATGGGCGAGGAAACTGGTCTGCACCAGGAGATTCACTGTGCGTTCGGTCATGGTGTCGGGAATATCATAGACCTGGCCTACGAGCTTGATCAGTAATCCACTCTCCTGGGGAGCGACACCCGGTGTGACGGGTGGTCCGGGCAAGTCTGCGATTCCGGCAACATTCAGATCGGTACCGTAACCACTGAGCGACCTTGCATCCACCCACTCCCAACCCGAGACAAGAGTTCCTGTTGTGTCGAGTGTTCCGACCAACATATCGTTGGTGTCGACGTGATAGAAGTCCCACGCACCTCCTCCTCCCACCATCATTGAATCGACACATGTAATGTCGAGCCAATCGGTACACAGCCAGTAGGTGGTATCGACAACTTCCGCCATGACCGTGGTGAACTCCATGAGTTCCGGGTTGTCCATCTGCACCCAGAAATTGAAACCGGCGATGGTATCGACATAATTCGACAAGTACACCGGGACTTCGACGACTTCACCGGGGTATGCAGTGACATCCCCGACATCAACAACTACTTCCAAATCCAGGGCTCCATTCGGACTGCCGCTGACGCCAAGACCGACAGCAGCAACAAATAGTATAGTGATGAGAGTTAGCAGGCGGTTTCTTAAGGACATAGGTCCCTCCGGTGATTGTTGAAAAGCTGTTTATACAGTCATTCAGCGTAACATCTATGTGTGCGTTTCTCGTTTACGACTCAAGAAGTAGACTCAGACACTGCTCTAATCAGTAATTCGGATAGGCTTCAGTGCGCTTCGTTGGTAATATACCTGGCAATCCATTTTGGTCAACCTTAATCACAGGTCGGTGGCCGGTATAGTTTGGCCCGGCGGTGCTTGACCCAACACCGCCGGGCGCCTGTAATCCCGTCTAATGACGGGGAAACATCCATTCAACAAGACAAATCAAATCGGTCACTGTTATCTCAGCGTCGTTGTCGCATTCCAGGTTCTTCGGACATGGCAGTAGCGGCCCGTCTCGGAACATGAAGTCGACGAAGTAAACCAGATCGGCGATGTCGGCAGAGTTGTTGCAGTCGGCATCACCGTAGGTGGTTTCGTCCAGCACAGTGATCGAGCCGTTTAGGGCGTGGACGGTGCCGGTGTCAGTGACGCAACGCCAGACAATATCGATGCTCATGGAATCCGCGGGCGGTCCCGAGACTCGCACCCAGTGCAAACAGTAGTTACCTTGCCACCAAGGGCAATAGAAGTATGACGTATCCGGTACTGAGTCGCAACTCAAGCCAAGTGGATTTCCCGAGTGATCGGAGAACCCGAAACGATCATGCATTCCGGATCGCACGTTGACATTCACCGTGCGGTTGGTCTGGTTGTCGGGGATCAGCTGAACCTCGGCCAGAAGTTTGACCAACAATCCGTCCTGTTGCGGAAGGATACCTCTGGCTCTGACCGCCTCATGTACTTCAGAGAAACCAACCACATTAAGGTCCTGCCCGTAGCCACCGACCGAACGTGCCTGGAGAAACTCCCAGTCTTCGACCAGAGTGCCGGATGCATCCACAGTGCCGATACTGATCGAGGATGTGTCCACATGCATGAAGTCCCATGGCGCATCCGGCGGCACCCGCACCGAGTCATCACAAACCTGTTGATACACGTCGGTACAGCGCCACCACGTAGTGTCATATCGTTGGGTCACAATACTGGTAAAATTCACTATACCGGGCCGGTCCAGTTGAACCCAGAATTCAAAGGCGCCAACCGTATCCACTTGATTGGTGAGATAGATAGGTATCTCCACCGACTGTCCGGGAAGCGCGGTAACATGGCCGACATTGAGGACAATTTCGGGATTGGCCGACACTGCCAATGGCCAGGCCATCGCAAAAAGAGTGGCCGACGCCAGCTTGCATGGATAAATCCCACCCGTAGAATTGAGCACAGTAACTTCTCTCTCTGAAAACTGGTTTTCTACGACTTTGTCTTAACCTCGTTGCCGACGTTTTCATCTGTATAGCCGAGCGGGCAGGAGGCCGGTATCCCTGCCGGTCCTCCTGATCCGCCCTGCGAAGCCTGACCCGGCGACGCTTGACCCAACGCCACCGGGTACCAGAGACCTGATCTAGTCCGGCGGGAGCATCGTGTCGACCCCGCAAACCAAATCCGCAGTGCCAACCAGACCGTCCCCGTTGCGGTCGGTTGTCAGCGGACATCTTGGTGTTGGGTCGCCATCGAATATCCATTCCACCATATAGACCAGGTCGGCGATATCTTTCGGCAACGATCCGCTGCCGTCGATGTCACCCACGAGCGTTGAAATCACCGATAGCGTGCCGCCCTTGGCGATCACGCTACCGGTGTCTATCAAAGTAGTGTCGCACTGAACCAGCAAAGAATCGAAAGACGGATCGCACACCGTCTCCCAATCAAGACAAGCCTCCCAGGCCCATTCGGTGCAGTGCAACAAAACAGAATCGCAGGAGTTGTTGCATACCGGCCACCCGATACGCTCAGCCTGCGGATTGGAAAAACAAAAGTGCTCCGGGAAAAACGTCATCACCGGCTTGTTGACCGCATTATCGGACAACAAATCCGGCATGTTTTCGAGGTCTGCGACCGGACTGATCGGCAGACCTCCCTCCTGAGACCCTGTTTTCGAAGTTGTCGGTGCATGATGAGGGCCGGCGAAGGTGATTTGAGTGTGGTTTGTGTGAAGCGTCTGTCCTGAAGCGGGCATGAGATCATCCGGCCCGACCTGCATCGAGGTCCTGGCCGAGTGAGTTGGCGGGCATAAAAAAGCGCTAAAGGACAAAACGTACTCTCCTATTCGGAGCGGGGTCTTGGTTTAGTTGTCCTTTAGCTCAAATGCTATACAATAATCCTAAGACAGGGGTTACCTGCTTGTGGTTATTTTCCTTCAGTTGTACGTAGTTATCAATTTTGTTTCACGGCTATGGTAACAACTGGCCGATTGTTTGTCAAGCACTCTTTTGCCCAAATGCGAAGTTTTTTGGAGTGCGAGTGGTGTGCGGTGAGCGGCAGATGTCCACATCTGCCCCAGATGATGCTGCTATACACCACCTCATGCTGAGCGGAGTCGAAGCATGAGCGGTACCCCACCCAACTTACGACTGCGTCATGTCTCCAGGAGAAGAGAGGCCTGACCTACAAGACTGACAACTGGTCCCCAGTTTTGTCATTCCGGGCCTTGACCCGGAATCCAGCTTAAGATGCGAAGACTGGATGCTGGCCTTCGCCAGCATGACGGCTCACAGTTGTAGGTCAGGAGCCCCGTGCTCCTGACAGGCAAGCCTGCTTCTTGCCACGTCCGTTAGTGCCCTAACCCGCAATCCTAAAAGTCATCGTTGTCGTCCATCCCCTCGCCGCCTGAGCCGCGCGCGCGATCTCCGTCGCGGCTGCGCTCCTCTTTGTAGTTGTTGAAATTGAACCGCAAGTTGAACGAGACGGTCGGGGACTTTCGTTCACGGAGATTATAATTGTAGAAGTCGGCGCCCTGCGAGGTTGATTCTCGATTGGCCGTTCCCAGGAGATCGTGCACCTGAAGCGTCGCCGTCAAGGTGCGCGCGAAGAAGTCCTGGCGCACTGCTGCGTTGGCCATAAAAAACCCTTCGCGTTCGCCCTGCGACGAAGCCGATGGACTCCGGTACATGCCGTCCAACTGGAGCCGGGTAGTGGCCGTTACCTGAAGTGAGTTGTTCATGCGCATATTCCAGTTGAAACTGTCCTGGTCGAATGATCGTCCGTTCAGTTCCCCTTCGACACGATAATCGAACAAGCTGCCCATAAGGTTCAATCGCCACCACTTTGTCGGTTCGAGCATAAACATGAACTCCGCCCCCAGGGAGTAATCGGTGCCGACGTTTTCAATCGTGGTCAGCATGACGTTTGGCTCATAGACCGACCGGATGTGTTCCACCTTGTTATGCGTGACACGGTAATAACCCTCGACCGACAAAAGATTACCACCTATTCGCCGCTGGTAACCCGCTTCATAGGAATCTATATACTCGGGCAACAGTTCGGGGTTACCCCGACGAACGTTGTATGCGTCCGATCTCGTCTCGAAAGGTTCCAGATACCAGCCACGCGACCGGTGAAGCCGACGGGCGTAGCTGGCCATCAACTGCTGTCCGTCGTTCAACTGCATTGAGAAGTGGGCGGTGGGGTAGTAGTCCCAGCGATCAATACTGAATTCCTCACCCTCTCCCAACAGCTCAACAGCACGTTTGGTGTACTCGCCGCGTATACCGCCCTGATATCCAAGCCTACCGAGGGAGCCTGAGTAGAGTGAATACAACGAGTGAATATCGCGGGTGTAGTCGACGGTGTGGCTGAACTCGGGCTGAAACCGGTAGACCGATGCTGTCGTGTCCAGTTCATACGACTCGGTGATGTCATCGGACCGACCGATCCGGCTCTGGTAACCGGCTTCGAATCGACCATCACCGTTCAGCGGGAGAGTGTAGTCAAGTTTCATTCGGTAGGTCGTCGATGGTCCCAACTCGGTGGAACGTTGGCCCGAGTTTACGGCACCGTCGAGGTCCAGTAGTTCGTTGGTGGTCTTTTCATCACCTTCACGATGTTGTCGGATCAGTTGAGCGGCCAGTTCGTGTCCATCCTCAGAAAAGTTGTGCCGGTAATCTCCGTGGATCGAATAGTAGTCACCCGATCTTTCCGAACTACTGGCGTTTGTATAATAGTGGTGAACTCCGCCCGGTTCAATCCAGGCATCGTGGTCCAGGTCCGACTCACGCTCACTAGATCGATAGCCATAGCGGAAACCAAGGCTGAAATAATCGCGCGGACTGATATTCATATCAGCGGCGCCGCGAAAACTGTAAGACTTCCTGCGCCGCTCGTTGTCGCCATTTGTGAGTGTGAAAGATGTTGTGTCGTTGAGAAGGGTCCGGTTCTCCGATTCGGTTGTGCCTGGATGTCCCCGTTTCCCCAGGTTGCCGCCCAAAACCAAATTGATCTTGCCCAGGCGCCGACTGAGAAGAAGGTCCCCGCCATGATTGTTGTAAGTACCCAGATTCAGATTGCTGATACCGCTGATACCCTGGGGTCTGTCCTTTTTCATGATTACGTTGATGATTCCGGAATTGCCGTCGGGATCATATTTGGCCGAGGGGTTGGTGATCAGTTCGATATTTTCAATCGTGCCGGCCGGAATCTGTTGAAGCGCTTCGTTGGACTCCAGAATCGATGGACGACCATCAATCAGCACTGTGAAATTGGCGCTACCGCGCAGGCTGACGTTCCCCTCGATATCAACCTCCACCGACGGCACGTTCTCCAATACATCCACCGCCGTGCCGGAGGCGGCGGTAGGCATCTCGGAGACATTGATAATCTTCTTGTCGATCTTGTACTCGATGGCCGGTCGCTCACCGCTGACCGTTACCTCGCCTAAGTCGACGGCCGAACGGATTAGTTGAATCTCTCCAAGATCGACCTGTCGGCTTTCGCGACTTATGGCCAGGCTGTCGATGGTAGATATAAGATAGCCGACGAACCTGACCTGCATGAAATACCGTCCCGGTCGGAGACGGGTAAGTTTGAAGTAGCCGGCGGTGTCGGTAACGCCGCCGGTAATCTGACTGGAGTCTCTCAGACTGAACAACGTCACTGTAGCGTACTCGATAGGTTGCCCGCCCGCCGAATCTATCACAAACCCCTCGACCGTGCCGCCCATACGTCGGCGCCTTTCACCTCTGTCGGCGTTGCCGCCCCCCCGAGACTGGGCAATTGCAGAAACTGTGGTTATGAGAGCTATCAGAACAATGGTAGCGACGAAGTTAGCTGTCTTGGGCATGTTGTCCTCACCTTGACGTTTCACTGCGGTAACGAATTGTCAAACGCACGACCGCACCGCACGCTGCAAGTTCACCAATATAAGACATCTACGAAGCGAGAAGGATTAATGAAGTGAAAAAAACAGGCAGGTTGGGCGTTTGCATCCATTGTCTCCCATTTTTCCCTGCGAGATTGTTCCATCTTGTGTTATCTTCTGAAGCCTATGAATTGGCGCATCAAAAACGTCTCAATCGTGAGTATAACGTTGTCGGCTTCGGTGGTGTGGATCGGATTCTATGCCTGGCGGGTCATGTTCAACAATTTCGCGGTCGACTTGTTCGATGCCTCGGCCACCGATGTCGGCGTTATTCAGGCGGTACGTGAAATCCCCGGCTTGCTGGCTTTCGGCGTGGGGGCGTTGGCTGTTTACTTCACCGAATCTCGGATCGCATCGTTATCGATTATCGTGGTCGGTCTGGGGCTGCTGGTCTCGGGCTGGGCGCCTTCGTTGGTCGGATTGGGCATTGCTACGGTGCTGATGTCGTTCGGATTCCATTACTTCGAACCGACCAATTCGGCCCAACTGTTGAACCTGACCGACTCCGCCCAGTTGGGAAAAGCGCAAGGGAAACTGCGTTCATGGGAATCAGCCGCCGGGCTGGTCGGGGCCGGACTTGTCATGCTGCTTACGTTGTATCTGGACTACCGGACGACCTTCTACATCTTCGGCGCTTTAGTGGTGTTGGTGGGGCTGTACTTCTGCATCGCTTTGCCGGCCAACCGAACCAAACAAGACCACCGCAAAGTGAAGCTGAAAAAGAAATACTGGCTGTACTACACCCTATCATTTCTGCGCGGCTGCCGCAGGCATATCTTTACGACCTTTGCAATCTTCCTGCTGGTAAAGAACCACGGACTGGACATCACTTATATCTCCGGAATCATGCTGGCCAACAATCTGGTGACGATTTTCACCAACCGTTGGATGGGAACAGTCAGCGACCGGGTCGGTGAGCGCAATCTGTTGGTTGGGTGTTCGCTGATTCTGACCTTTATCTTTTTCGGCTATGCCATAGTGGACTACCTACCGGCTTTGGTGGGACTGTATCTTGTCGACAACGTTTTGTTTGGATCATCGATTGCGCTCAAGTCGTACCTTCGCAAGATTTCGACACCCGAAGACCTGACCAGTTGTTTGTCGTTCGGTATGACAGCCAACCATGTCACGGCTGTTGTCATTCCGGTGGTGGGTGGTATCGCCTGGAGCATGTTCGGTCACGAGGTGACGTTTATCGCCGGCGCGGTGATCGTTTTTGTGGACATGCTGTTTGCTCTGAAGATACCGAAAAACAACAACTGCTGACACGGGCTTGCTCGCCGTCCCAAACAAGGTTTGAGACGGCCACCCGTCGCACCCACCCACCTCATGGTGAGCGGAGTCGAACCATGAACTTCGGTTCTTGTTTTTTGTGTGTTGGGTGCTGCACGCCGAAGCGGCTTAGTTGGGGCGGGGAAAACAAGAGTCACCCCCAAACCGGGTTTGAGGGTGCCACCCATTGCCAGCGAGATTGCCGCGTCGGTCACCGCGTTCCCTCCTCGCAATGGCGAGCCCCCTTGTCATACCGGACTTGATCCGGCATCCAGTTTTGAAATCGAAGACTGGATTCCTGCCTTCGCAGGAATGACATTGGCAGATTGGCGCGCGAAGATTTAAGAACAGGCTTGCCTGTAAAATCGCCTAATCGTGTCCTTAAACATGGGTCTTGAAATCAATTCTTGACACTCGACCACCCACCGCTATATTGCATGCGATACTATAGCCGAGAAGGTCATCCATTTTTTCGGCTGATTCTGCCTAAATGTACTAAAACAGGAGAAATCATGGCGGTTCTCGACGTAGTGCTCAACTGGATTCACATTCTGTGTTTCACTATCTTCCTGGGCGGGATGTTCATCGCCACTTTCGGATTCATGCCGATTGTGAAAGCTCACTTAAATGAAGAAGCCAGGCACAACCTGGTTGTGAATTTTATTCCCAAAGCCCGCGCTCTAATGCGCATCGTGGTGTCGCTTTTGGTCCTGTCCGGAATCTCGCGCGCTATCCTGCTCCACTACACGCACGATGGCCCGGCCAGCACAGAGCGGCTGGTGGTGTTCGGATTCAAAGTGCTCTTTGCTTTTGTACCGGTGATTATCTTTGTGTTGGCTCCCCGGATTCTGGGTCGCTATAGCAAAGAGGGACTCTGTTGTGATCCGGATGCCGAAGACCCGAAATTCAAAGCCTGCGGAGTCATGACCACATTGGGTGAGGGCTTGCATTACACTGCCATTGCGGGCGGTTGGTTGGCTGTCCTGGGTGGCATTGTTCTTACTCACATGCATTGATCCCCTCTGGGAGTCTCTGCTCAAATGGAACGCAAAGCAAATCGGAGGGATCATGATGATCTCGTACAAAGCAATTCTAACACTTTGTCTTTGTCTGGCCGGACTTGTGCTCATGTCCGGACAGAACACTTATGCCTCCAACGGCATGAACATGATCGGTTTCGGCGCAGCATCGACGGCGATGGGTGGAGCCGATCTGACCATGACCGGCAGCCACACCATGAACATCAATCCGGCCGGAATCGGAGCCGGCAGTCTCAAAGAACTATCCTTCGGTTTCAGCCCTATGTGGCCGTCGCTGAATCATTCCGACAACCTGGGCAATAACAAAGAAGACGTGCTGGATCGTGTGCCGATGCCTTTTCTCGCCTATACCCATCCGGTGCGGCAGGTCACTTTTGGTCTCGGTATGTTCGTTCAAGGTGGTATGGGGGCTGAATACCCCGACCTGGTAACGCCCTTTGCGGCTATGCTCGCCTCCGGTCAGGTGCCACCCGGTGCTTTCGACGGCAGTGTCGTGCCGGCCACCGATGATATGCGCACGCGTGTGATGCATGCCAAACTAACGCCGACCGTGGCCTGGCGGGCCACCTCGGATTTGACCCTGGGGGCGAGTGTCAACGTCTGTTATGCCCGGATGGATATGAAGTTCTTCCCGGAAACATCGGTTATGGTCAATCAAGGACCGCTGGTCTTGAGGTTCTCCGGCATGGAAATGGAGGATGTGTCCGGTATGGGCTATGGACTCAGGCTTGGTTTTCAATACAGGTCGGGCGGACTCGCGCTGGGTGGGGCCTACTGTACCGAGTCTGATCTCGATTTGGACGGTGGCACCATGAACCTGAACCTGTCGGCCATGGGTGCGGGGAAAGTGGCCTACGATGCTACCATATCCGGCTTTGCCTGGCCTCAGCAGGTGGGGATGGGCGGGGCTTATCAGGTCAAACCCTGGCTACTGGTGGCCGCCGATGTCGACTGGGTGAACTGGTCCGGCGCTATCGATCAACTAACCGTCAACCTGAGTAATCCGGACAAAGGGCAGGCTCCGGCCACCGGTCTGGTGCCATTTGACATGGGTTGGGAGGATCAGTGGGTATACGCACTGGGTGTGGAACTGACGCCGGTGGTCGACTGGACATGGCGGATGGGTTACAACCACGGCAAGTCACCAATCCCGGATGCCGGTTTGAAACCGCTCTTTCCGGCCATCGGCGAGGACCATATCACCGGTGGCGTGGGCTACCGGATCGGTTCCTGGTCTATCGATGCAGGTCTGGAACGAGTGATCGAAACCGAGAAGATCAACAACAGTGACAATATGGCCAACAACCCCCTCGGGCAGGGTTCGCAAGAGACGCTCTCGCAATTGATGGCACATTTCATGGTGCGACGGACGTTTCGATAGCGAATGAGCTAAGAGGATTCACCCTTCGACTGCGCTCAGGGTGACAAGATGTGCGCGAATTGGCAGATTAAGAAATGGGGCGGGAACAACACCCGCCCCTGCTTTGTGACCAGCTTACGGCGTGTCGTCGTCGCTCTTGCCTGCGCCGATGGGTAGAATCACGCTGGCCGAGAATCCGAAACCGCCGTTCTTGGCTTCAAAGCCCTCAAGGTTGTTGCCTGTCCAAGCTGTTTCGTCCGAACCAAGATCGTTGAGTTCTTCCTGGGTGACATCATCAAAGACGTTAGTGAACCCTTTATCATAACGAACATCGACACCGAAAGTCAATTTGCCCACAGGGAAAGCGACACCGGCTCCGATTACGCCTGAGATTTCCCACTTCTTAGCGTTGATGATGTCGAAATCGCCGTCCCAGCCGGCACCCCAGCCGGAGGCTTTGTCCTTGGCTGATAAATTGATGGCCAGCGACGGTCCCAGCATTATGCTCGGCTTGATCTTCCCTTCCAGCGGGAAGACGTACTTGACCAGCACCGGAATCTGAATGTATGACAGCGTGACTTCATCGGACGGTCCGTCCGCGTCCACGGCGGATATCTTGCCCAACCTTGTGAATTCCCCGGCGTCATAGGTGTGAGTTTTCTTCATCCCTTTTTGGATGTACTTTATTTCCGGCTGGACAAAGAGATTATTGGCAAAAGGGTATTCAAAAAAGGCGCCGAGCGACAGACCAGTCCTTCTCTTGACATCGATCCCCTGCTCGGTGGTTCCGTCGCCGGTCATAGTGGACCACATGCCGCCGACCATGACGCCAAAATAGGCGTTCAGGCAAGAAATGTTGGTCCCCGGAACCATACAACCGCCCGCCTGGCCAAAAGCGGAGCCCGCCATACACAACAGCAGAATCGTTAGGCCAATAATGAACTTTTTCATCCCATAACCTCCGTGGTTTTTTGGATGGGTAATCCTTGTTTTTCTAACAAATTTCCAATTCAATTGTCTGTGTTGAGCGAATCTAAAGCTTTTGAGGTTAGCCTGTAAAGCAAAAAAACCGGAGTCGGTCAATTCTACAGGCCTGTCGTAGTTGATCATGATCTGCCTATTAGAATGGTCTGATTTGGTGCTGTCAGGCGATTCGCCTGACAGCTAGTGGCCTTTTAGGCAGGCGTCGGGCGGGGTCGCCCAACGCCACTTGAATTCCGTGGTGCACGAGGAGGTACACCATTCGCCAAGTGAGAAGAAGAGTGGTCGGGTGGCCGACTCAAACCTTCAGGTTCTGTCATAGTGTGGTCTCGCAGGGTCCTGATCACGACGAAGTCGGGGTTGTGACCCTGCGATTTCCCTAAGCCGTTCTGTAAACTCAGCCCTTGAAACCTCCGGTTCACACACTCGCCTTCGGCGAACGCAGGAACCTGCCACTGCGACACAGCCTCTCTGTTTGGGGAGGATGACTGAAAGCGTCCCCCAAACCGAGCCTGAAAGTGCCACCCAGTCGCAACTATGTTTGCTCCCTTTTCAACGCCGCCCGAATTGGTTGAATTCAACACTTGAATGCGCGGGAACTTATGCCGAAATTGGCGGTAGGAAGACTGTTTGCCGGGACAACCAAGGTTGTCTTAATAGTCCGGCGTTGACAAACCACATGCCCGAGAGGTTATCGGTGAAACGATTTTTGGTAATTCTGCTCTGCATCGTATCAGCAGCAATCACAGCCCGAGCTATCGATCTCGACTCGTTGTTTGTCAAATCGGTCGGAGGGCCCGAGGCTGTTGACAGCTTGAAACGTCTGACATCGTATCGGGCTGAGGGTGACATGGATATGATGGGCATGAAAGGCACGTTTGTAGAGTATTACGTGCCGCCGGACAGATTCTATTCGAAGATTCAGGTAGGCGCCATGAAAATGGTGCAGGCGTATGACGGCCACACCGCCTGGCAGATTGACATGAACGGACAAACTTCCGAGCTGCAAGGATTCGAACGGGACGCCGTGCTTAAGGGTCTTTATTTCAACTCTCATTCGTATCTGTTCAACGACCGTTTCGATGGGTCCTATGAATACAACGGAGAGATCATCAGGGACGGCGTTCGCTATCACGAAGTGGCTTTCAGCCCGCTAAACAAAGATACCGTCACCGCCTACTTTGAATTCGATTCCGGCTTACTGTCTGAGTCTATCGGATTTATCGACGAGTTGGCCATGCACACATATTACCGCAATGTTTCGAAAATCGGTGGCATCCTATGGCCTACCGAAGTCGATGTAATCGCCCAGGGTGCACCGGTGTCGATGAAAGCCACTTACGAGACTATCACCCTCAACGAACCGGTCGACCGATCCATCTTCAGGATTCCGACCGACAACACAAGGGACTTTGGGTTTCCCGGTGACGTTGATTCACTGGTGGTGCCTTTTAGATACCAAGCAGGACATGTCAAGTTACCGGTGTTGGTGAACGGCTCCACCAAAGTCTGGATGATTCTCGATTCCGGCGCATCGGCCAACATTTTCAACAAGTCGGTGGCCACTCAACTCGGCCTGGAGCATGTAGGTAAGATTGCGGCCAAGGGAATCAGCGCTTACGAGGAAGTGGATATGGTGCGAGTGGATTCGATACAGATTGGTGGTCTTAGCTTGCGCGACCAGGTAGCCGGCTCGTTGGACCTTTCGGTGCTTTCCTCAGTTGGCCCCGACGGCGCCCCCTTCGGTGGCGTGTTGGGATACGACTTTCTGTCACGCTTTCCGGTATTGATCAACTATCGGGACTCTACATTGACCGTTTACAATCCCGAAACCTTCAATCCGGAAGACAGCGGAACAAGCGTGACTTTCCATCTGACCATGAAAGTCCCAACCGTGCGGGCAGAGCTAAACGGTCTAGCCGGTGATTTCATCGTCGATTTGGGTAACGCCTTCGGTTTGGTCATCCACGACCGGTTTGCCGAAACACACCACCTCGACAGCTTGCTGGATCACATTGAGCCTATCCCGCACGGGATCGGGGGGGTCGGCGGCTCTATCTCCGGACGAACAGCCTTTGCCGCCTCGTTTAAGGTGGGCGATGTTTTGCTTCAGTCGTTAAAAGTAATCATCCCGGAATCAGGCGGCGGATTAGCCGGCTCGGAGCAGTTGGCCGGTAACATCGGCAACCTGGTCCTGGAAAACTTCAAAATCCTTCTTGACTACCAGAACAGTAGCATCATTTTCTATGATGCTGATAGGCCAAGTATGAAAGTGAAATCCGACGATAGCTGAGGCGTCCGATCTCAAAGCTGAGTCACAAACCGGAAGTAGTATGAGAATGATCTTGTTGAAGTCGTCAAAACTCCTGGTAATCGGAGTTGCCCTCCTGATAATTGCAGCCGGCCAGGTTCTTGCAACCGATAAAGAATCCCCTCAACCCGATCTTTTTCAGACCAGGCACCAGGCCGGTATCCGCATCGGTGTGTGGAGCAATCAGGGCGATCTCCCCCCGTCGGCGGGAGATATTGTGGACGGTGATCCGCCGGTGATTACCGGCTCCTTCAAGACCAATATTCACTCCTCTTCGGCCTATGTCGAAGCTTACTTCGGCTACCGTCTTAGTTCGCGGCTGATCGGCGAGGTGTCGCTCGGCTCGGTCAATCGCGGCAGTGTGACGCTTTCGGATGCAGCCGGCGCCTCCGATGTCGGCAATCTGATAATCTACCCCATCCTGGTGCAGCTTAAACTATACACTCCCACACTCCCCGGCACCCGTCTGTATCCGTATCTCATGGCCGGAGGTGGTCTCCATTATGGCCGACGCAATGTTCAGTTTACCAACTCGCAGATTTCCTACGCCAACTGGCAGGAAGAGACCGCCACCGACTTCAATTATGTCCTTGGCGGTGGATTTGACTGGCCTATAGCCGGCAGTGTTGGTCTTGATTTCACAGTCAAATATATGCCCATAAATATGTCGTTGGTGGTCATTGATGAGTACGATGCGCTTGCGTTTACGGTTGGCGTCAAATATCTTTACAGCCCGAAGAATGGAAACTGATTGGTTAATTGGAGGACCAGATGAAAGTAGGAATCAACGGATTTGGTAGGATCGGGCGACTTGTATTCCGAGCGGCCCAAGAGAGCGACATTGAATTCGTAGGCATCAACGATATCACCGACGCCAAGACATTGGCCCATCTTCTGAAGTATGACTCGGTGCACGGCAAGTACCCGGGCCAGGTATCTTCAGGCGACGACCATCTGATGGTCGACGGAAAAAAGATACCTATCTCCGCCGAACGTGATCCGGCCAACCTGCCGTGGGCGAAGCTGGGCGCGGAAGTCATCCTGGAATGCACCGGACTGTTCCGCACCAAAGAGACTGCATCCAAGCATCTGGCCGCCGGAGCCAGGAAGGTTGTTATCTCGGCACCGGCCAAAGGGCACGACGGCACCTTCATCCCCGGAATCAACTGCCGGGGATACGACAAGGACAAGCACCATATTATTTCGATCGGGTCATGCACGACCAACTGTCTGGCTCCGATGGTTAAAGTGCTGATGGAAAACTTCGGCATCGTCAAAGGCTTCATGACGACAATCCACGGCTACACGATGGACCAGCGGACACTCGATGCGCCTCACAGTGATCTGCGTCGTGCGCGCGCTGCCGCCCTGTCAATGATTCCCACATCCACCGGGGCGGCCAAGGCGATTGCCGAGGTTATTCCCGAGATGAAAGGGAAGATGGATGGTTGCGCCATTCGTGTTCCCACGCCGGACGGTTCCATGGTCGACCTGGCCGTGATTCTCGAAAAAGAAACGACCGCCGACGAGATCAACGCGGCCATGAAAAAAGCATCAGCCGACAAATGGCTGTCGAATGCGTTGGAATACTGCGAGGACCCTATTGTTTCCATCGATATCATCGGCAACCCGCACGGTTCGGTGTTCGACTCCGGCATGACCATGGCGCAGGGTAACTTTGCCAAACTGTTTAGCTGGTACGACAACGAATGGGGCTTCTGCAACCGCATGATCGACATGATGAAGATCATGTTGTAGCAGGGCGAACCATAAGGACGAATTAATGAACAAAGTCACCGTAGCCGACATCAACTTCCGAGATCGCAGGGTTTTGGTGCGGGTCGATTTCAATGTGCCGCTGGATAACCAACAGCACATTACAGACGACCGTCGTATTCGGTCTGCTCTTCCAACGATCCAAAAGATAATTGACGATGGCGGTGTTGTCATCGCCTGTTCACATCTTGGCCGCCCCAAGGGGAAATTCGTTGCCGAGATGTCCTTGCGCCCGGCGGCGGTGCGGCTGAGTGAACTATTGGGCCAGGATGTTCAGTTTGCCGAGGACTGTATAGGACCGGAAGCATCCAACCTGATAGATAATCTGAAGAGCGGTGACTGCGTTCTTTTGGAGAATCTCAGATTCCACGGCGAAGAGACAGCCAACGATCCGGAGTTTGCTCAGAAACTCGCCGCTCTGGCCGATATCTTTGTCAACGATGCTTTCGGATCAGCTCATCGCGCCCATGCCTCGACCGAAGGCGTTACTCATCACTTCAACCAATCGGTGGCCGGGTTCCTGATGGAAAAAGAACTCGAATACTTGGGCCGCGCGTTGTCCGAACCAAAACGTCCCTTTGTGGCGGTGCTGGGTGGCGCTAAGATATCGGGCAAGATCGATGTGATTCGAAGCTTGATGGACAAAGTCGATAAACTCGTTATCGGCGGCGGTATGGTCTTCACATTCGCCAAAGCGATGGGCTATGAGATCGGCCGGTCGCTGCTTGAGAAAGACAAAGTTGAATTGGCTCGGGAGTTGATGGCTATGGTCAAGAACTCACGCGCCGAACTGATCTTCCCTGTGGATGCTGTGGTTGCCTCGGAGATTACCGACACGGCTGAGACGCAGATTGTAGATGTAGACAAAATACCGGACGGCATGATGGGGCTGGATATCGGTCCGGCCACGATTAAACAGTTCAGTGACAGCCTGTCCGGCGCCGGGACGGTGGTGTGGAACGGCCCGATGGGTGTGTTCGAGACCGAGCCTTTTGCCCATGGCACTTTCGCCATCGCCCGCCTACTGGCCCAGATGACCGAGTCCGGCGCAATCACGATTGTAGGTGGCGGTGACTCGGCAGCGGCCATTTCCAGAATCGGCCTGGATGATAAACTGAGCCACATCTCCACCGGCGGCGGGGCTTCACTTGAGTTTCTTGAAGGTAAGAAGCTGCCGGGTGTCGAATCGCTCACCGACCAATCACAGGTCAAGGCCCTCTGATATGCGGTCGACCATCATTGCCGGCAACTGGAAAATGAACGGCACGGCAGCCGAGACAGAGGAGCTTATCAAAGGACTGCTGAGCGGCAGCTCCTCAGACAACGGCGCAACCATGATCGTTTGTCCGGCCTACCCGTTTTTGGCTCAGGCGGCCCAACTGCTTGCCGGGTCTCATGTTGCACTGGGCGCTCAGGATATGTCGCAACATGAGAAGGGTGCATACACCGGAGAGGTCTCCTCTGAGATGCTCTTGACAGTTGGGGTCCGGTATGTTATACTTGGCCACTCCGAACGGCGGCAGTACCATGCTGAGTCCGATCAGTTGGTCAACGCCAAGGCCAAAGCGGCGTTCTCAGCCGGCCTTATCCCGATCATCTGCATCGGCGAAACATTGACCGAGAGAGAAGCCGACCGGACGGAGGAGGTCATAGCTGGTCAGTTGGACGGCTCTCTTGAGGGCCTGACGGCGGATCAACTAAAGAAGTCGATACTGGCCTACGAGCCGGTATGGGCGATTGGCACCGGTAAGACGGCGACACCGGAAATGGCCCAGGCGGTGCATAGTTTTCTCAGAGTCAGATTGGCTCGAAACGACGAAGATGCTGCATCGGTGGTGCCGATACTGTATGGTGGGTCGGTCAAACCGGGTAATGCCAAAGACCTTTTGAGTCAGCCGGATATCGACGGCGCCTTAGTGGGCGGCGCATCTCTAAAGGCTGATGATTTTTGTGGAATTGTAAATGCTGTTTGACTGGAGGTAAGCGTTTGTTTGTTGGTTTGGTAGTTTTTCATGTTATGGTTTGCATCTCGTTAGTGTTGGTAGTGTTGTTGCAGGCCAGTAAAGGCGAAGGCTTGGCCGGTTCAGCTTTTGGTGGCGGCGGTTTGAGTGGCGCCGTATTCGGGGGACGAGGCGCCGCTTCGTTTTTGTCGAAAGCCACATCTTATCTGGCTGTGCTGTTTATGTTAAACTGTGGAGCGCTGGCTTTTATGTCGGCATCCTCGCGGCAGGTCGGTACTACCGGCGCTCAACCGGGTGATGCAACGTCGGTTGTCACTCAACAGGCGCAGGCAGACCGCGAACGAGCCCTCCAGGAGCAACAACAGCAGCAGCTTTTGAACGACTCGACGGCACCAGGGGTGCAGGTGACACCGACTGATCAGCCTCCGCAGACAACCCCGACCGACCCGGGTGGCCAGTAGGTCGACACGGATTGATTTTGACGGTTAATGCGGAAGTGGTGGAACTGGTAGACACGCTATCTTGAGGGGGTAGTGGCTTCGGTCGTGCGGGTTCAAGTCCCGCCTTCCGCATAAATATAGACCCGCGGGTATCCATCGCCCGCGGGTTTTTTTGTCCGTGCGCAGGGCAGGCCCGTCTTCGACACGCCCTACGTTGACTTGTCATTCCGGCGAAGGCCGGAATCCAGTCTTCGAATTCAGAACTGGATTCCGGGTCAAAGCCCGGAATGACTAAGTGAACGCTCGAAGCGCGAGAATCACGGCTTGACCGTGTCATGCTGAGCGGAGTCGAAGCATGAACCTACATGGGGAGTCCCTCACGAACTAACCTCCCGGCATGATGCATTCCCCCATTGACAAACTCGCACCCGTCGATTATTCTGTTAACATGAAACAGGTCGACACTAATCTGAACTGGTACGAACGCTACGGTAGCTTACTGCATTTCTTAGTACCGCTCGGACTGCTGTTTGCGGTGGGCGCGATAGCTGTCTTCATTCGGTAGCTAATCACAACGCCACCCGGTGCATTCTCGGCTCCCACGACATTTTTTCCTGCAATTGCCATTGTCGAAACCTGCCTTCGGCATCCCTTCGGGCCAGGGGTTTCGACCTACCTCCTTTTCAACTTCGGCGACATTGTTTTTCTGACATGTCCATCACCACCTCATGCTGAGCGGAGTCGAAGCATGAACTCTCCGGGAGAGAATCACCCTTCGACTCCGCTCAGGGTGAGGTTAGTAAATGCTCGGGGTGAGGTTAGTGAGTGTTCAGGGTGACACGGTCTAGGCTTGGGCACCCCGACAAAAAGAGATTGACGCCTCCCTGTTGATATGCTATCCTTGTTCAGGGCAGGGAAACACGCGCTACGATCGAAATTACGAGATCAATACTTTCTGCGCGGAGAATGTCATCATGACTTTCGTTCGCATTTTCGCATGTTTAGCCTGTTTCAGTGTTATCTGCACGGTCGCTGTCGGACAGGGCGTCCCGCATCCGTCGATATCGCTGGATTCTGCCGAAGGCGTCTGGCCGCCGAACAGTATCGTTCCCGGCACCGAGATTACCTTTCACATCCGGTTGACCAACGTCGGCTTTGCCCAGCCGGCCACAGCCATCATTAACGGATTCAGCGTATACGGTAGCGATCCGGCGGTGACCTGGGAGTGGATTGCCTGGGGCGACGGACCGGTAGATTTTAGTTCGTTGTTCGATCTGGTCTGGGCGATGAACACATACAGCCTCACCGGTTCCGGCGCCGACACGCTCGGTTGGGGCGGCGTTTCGACCCAATATGGTGCGGGGCTGGTGGACGGGTTTGACTCGGTTGCTTTCTGGATGAACTTCAGACTCGCAGGCGATCAGTCCTTGATCGGTCACCACCTTTGTCTGGACTCCACCTATTATCCGCCAAGCGGTGGGTGGATGTGGCGCTACGATCCGCCCCATGGCGAAGTCCGGCCGAGCTGGGACGGACCGCATTGCTTCGAGATCGTGCACTGCTGTCGCGGCGGTGTGGGGAATATCGACTTTGATCCGGAGGACAGGGTCGATATCGCCGATGTAATCTATCTCGTCGACTGGATGTTTTCCGACTACGGTGGCGACCCCGACGACTATGGTCCGCCACCGTTCTGTCCGGAGGAAGCCGACATCGACGGTAGTGGAGAAATCGACATCTCCGACCTGGTGGTGCTGATTGAGTTTATGTTCCTGGGTGGATTCCCAATGCCTGATTGCCCGTGAGGATATTCGATGTATATTGTGTAGAGATATGACAAGACATCTATTGAATGACACCGTTTCGACAAACAACGTACTTCTGAGGAAGGGATGAGGTATACTTCTATGACACGCATTTTTGCTATTACGATGGGGCTGGTTTGTCTGCTGACAATTACTGCTTTTGGCCAGAACGGCGGGCGAGTCTGGCTGGATGAAGTAGAAGGTCTCATGGATGGCGAGATTCCGATCCCGGGCGGACCGGTCACCTTCCACATGAGCCATCAGAACTATGATCCGGTCAACAAAGTTAAGGGAATGGTCAACGGGTATGAGTTGTGTGCCACTGGTGGTGTGACCTGGGTCGGATCGTGGGGGTTGGACCCTTCCTTCCCGGCCAACGATTGGTTCGACCTGGTGTTTTCAATAGGGCAGTTCGGTTGGGACGGCGCAGGTTGTGACTCCGTCCGGTTTGGGGGTTCTGTCATGGTAGGCACCGGGTTGCCGCCGGGCTTCTTTGGCCCTGTCTACTACATAACGGTTGATTTCGACGACAACTCAGCCTTCATCGGCGAGACCTTCTGCCTGGACTCCGCCTACTGTCCGCCGTCGGGCAATTGGATGTGGTCTTACGGCTCGGCCGTGGGAGCCTTCCCGCCCGACTGGGACGGTCCGCACTGTTTTGATCTCGTTTCATGTTGTCGTGGTACGCGCGGTAATGTCGACGGCGACCCGGCCGACCAGGTGGACATTGCCGATCTGATCTACATGGCCGATTGGATGTTCTCGGATGCCGGCGGCGATCCCGATGATTACGGCCCGCCGCCGCCCTGTCTTGCCGAAGCCGACATCGACGGCAGTGGGGCCAACGATATCACCGATTTGGTCGGCTTAGTCGACTTCATGTTCAACGGCGGCGCACCCCCGGCCGACTGTCCGTAAAAGGGCTCTTGGCGCTTCGCACGTTTGTAACTTCACCCCGAGCGGAGTCGAAGGGTGAATCTTGCACCCCACCTAAAGTCCGGCGACAGGTTGGTTCCCCAGTGAACATCAATGGCCCCACCCGACGCAGAGCCTCTGGGTGGGCTACCGTATGATCCCACCGTTCAACTGGTGACCAATCGCTGGTGCATGTCATGCTGAGCGCAGTCGAAGCATGAAGTGGCCGGGTCCGTCTTCGCCTGCGCGCCGCGGCGTGTACCCGCCACAGTCGGCAGGTTTGAAGACCAATCTGCCCTCCAAGAGTTGCTGATACTGCGCCGTGCCCGATCCTCCCGTCACATCATGAGACTATCTCTTGACTGTGATAGAAATCGCAGGGAATTCAGTTTCTATCATCAGAAACGAAACCGTAAGCCAATCCAATGGAATCCAGGCGAGCCCTTCGTGGAAGGACTCACCATCATAGTTGCCAAAGAGTGCGTATCGCTCACTCAAACTGGCAGTTAACCCGGCCATCCCGAAAAGCTGATCATGGTCGGGTAGAAGTGTAGCCACCCCGGTCGAGAATCGTAAACCAAAGGTTTCACTGACCTCCCAGGACTTGATGACTTGCGCGTACACTGATTGATCACTTCCACCGGTCTGTACGCTACCAGTACCCAAGATGAGCCCCGGTTTCCAACCGTCTTCTTGTTCCAGCACCGGCTGTACTCTTGCGTCCCAAAGGACTTTTTCAGTTTCAAATGCGTATCCAACACCGGCATCGAGCCAACTCAGCAATCCGACCCTGGCATTCAATACACCCGTTTCTTCCTCCGCCGTCGGAATAGTCATGCCGGAGAACATTAGCGATCTCCGGGACAACAAAGCACCAGGGTTGTTGCCCGCCCCGGAACAGACTGGGCAGTTGGGTCCACATTCTTGCGCAGCGGTTACACTGATTAGCATGAGTATCAGAAATATGCTCGTCGATATTGTTTTCATTTTTTCACCTTTGTTGTTCCTGAAAACGTTCTCGTATGTAGTAATTCACTTGTACCCGTCTGCCGGATATAAGTGGCACTATCCCAAAACCGAGTCAGTTTTGGAAATCAACAGAGCATAGCTGTTATCACAATATCAGTTGACGGGGCTCTTGGACGGGCCGACTGACGATGTGTGGTCAGTGGTGATGAATTGTCAAGAAACTGTGATGGACGATCATCGAAATCTATGAGGGTGGTAGATGAGACGTCTGGTACAGATCCCTCTTTGACCCTTGGAGTTAGATTTGACCTAAGAACACTGTCGAGCTCGACGTCTGCACAACGGCTACAATCGCCAGGATGATGATCCTTCTGCGAGCTAGAGTTTTCTCCTTCACAGCAATGGTCAGAATCCCGGCAACAGAGAAGACCAAGGCTTTCGATTTCTGTATTCCCGTCGTGTTCGATACAAAGAAGCTCACCTTGTGCGGCGAATGCGGCTCCGATCAAGAGAGCGCTGCACATTGACCATGTTACGATTTTTCGATTCATCAGCTTCACAAGTAAGGGCTGGAGACAACCTCCAGCCCTTCAGAATCACATTGTCTCTATCGCCCGTCTGGGTGCGAACCATTCGTACAACACCGGTATCAGAACCAGCGTCAGAAAAGTCGACGACAGCAACCCAAAGACAACCACTACGGCCAACGGTCGCTGAACCTCCGATCCCATACCGTGCGACAGAAGCAGCGGCACCAGTCCCAGGATTGTCGTCAGGGCGGTCATCAAGACCGGTCGTAACCTGAGCAGGCAGGCCTGCGTGATCGCCTCGACGGTCGGCATTCCCTCATCGCGCAGTTGGTTGATGCAAGACACCAGCACCAATCCATTCTGGACGGCAATCCCGAATAACGCGATGAACCCAACCGAGGCCGGTACCGATAGATACTCGCCGGTTATGTACAGCCCCAGGACGCCACCGATGAGGGCAAGCGGGACGTTCACGAAAATCAGCGTCGCACTGCGAAGAGTTCCGAACGACATGTACAAGAGAAGGAAAATCAACAGGAATGTAACCGGGACAATGATGCTCAATCTTTTCATGGCCCGCTCCTGGTTTTCAAACTGTCCGCCGTATTCCAGGAAGTAGCCGGGCGGTAGTTGGATATTTTGATCGACCAGTCTCTTGATATCGGCGACCACACCGCCCATGTCACGACCGCGAACGTTGCCGGAGACGATCCATCTTCGCTGGTTGTTTTCGCGGTTGATTTGGATAGGACCGATCACCGTCTCCACATCGGCCACCTGGGCCAGTGGTATCAGTACTCCTTCGGATGTATGTACCAGCAGATTCTTGATCGCCTCGGGGTCGTTGCGGTACTTTTCGGCGTATCGGACATAGATGCCAAACCGTCGCATGTTCAGATAGACCTGTGAAACTTCTTCACCACCAACCGCGTGTTCCACGATCTCGAGAATCTCTGAAATGTTGACACCGTAACGCGCGCACGCTTCACGATTGGCCACAATCTGCACCTGTGGCTGACCAAAACTCTGCTCGGCGCTGAGATCGACCAAACCTTCCACAGGCGTGATGACTTCTTTGATCTGCTCGGCTGTGTTGCGAAGAACGGTGAGGTCCTCGCCAAAGACCTTGATGGCCAACTGAGTCTTAACGCCGGAAAGCAACTCGTCGAACATGCTTTGAATTGGCTGCGAGAAGACTGTTTGAATGCCCGGATATTCCGACAGTTTCTTATTCAGAGCCTCAACAAGTTCCTCTTTGGACTCGTACTCTTGCCACTCTTCCTGAGGTTTGAGCATGATTTGAAGGTGCGAAGCGTTGATCGGATGCGGGTGGCTGCCCGCCTCCGGTCGACCGATTTTACCGATCGTTTGCTCTACACCATCGAACTCCATGACAATTCTCTCGATTTTTTGGATGGTCTCGGTCGCTTTCACCAGCGAGATAGAGGGCGCCATGCCTACGTTGATCTGAAGGGCGCCCTCCTCAAGTGTTGGGATGAACTCTGTGCCCAGATGTGACAACAGGTAAAGGGTCCCGGCAAACGACAACAGCGTTGCCACCAGAACAACCGCCTTGATTCGCAACACGAAACCGAGGAGCGGTCGGTAGACGGCTTTAACCGCCCTCACAAGAATGAACTCTCTTCTCTTACTCTTGGTGAACAGTAGTGAAGACAATACCGGCGAAAAAACCAAAGCGGCTACCAGAGATCCCAAAAGCGCGAAAGTGATGGTAAAGGCCATTGGTGAGAACATCTTGCCCTCAACACCCTCAAGCGTGAACAGGGGCAGGAAGACAATGATGATGATCGAGACGGAGAAGAATATTGGTTTGGCAACTTCGGCGCAGGCCGCGACGATGATCTCCGTCTTGCTTTTGTTTTGGTTGGCTTCATCTCCAAGCAGCCGATATATATTCTCGACAATGACGATTGAGGCGTCTCCCAACATCCCAATTGCGATGGCTATTCCCCCCAGCGACATAAGATTGGCCGACATATCGGCCGTTCTCATAAAGATAGCGGCAATCACCGCGCAGACCGGCAGAGCCAGCGCGACAACAAGAGCGCTCCTGGCGTTTCCCAGGAACAGGGCCAATACCAATACGACGAGAAAGGCGCCCTGCAATAACGCATTACGCACCGTGTAGACGGCGTTGCTGACCAACGCACTTTGATTATAGTAAGGAACCAGTCGCACTCCCGGTGGCAATGATTGCTGTACTTTGGGAATTTTTTGGTTTAGCCCGGTTATAACATCGGAGGTATTGGTGCCAAAAAGCTTCATTACGATACCGCCAACCACTTCCTCCTCACCGTTTAGGGAGACAACGCCGCGGCGAATCTCGCGCCCGTAGCCGACCTCGGACACATCACCCAATCGAACGGGTGTACCGTTTACCACTTTGAGCTGCATGTTCCTGAGATCGTCCAACGTCTCAACCAGACCTACCCCTCTTACCAGATACTCCTCAGAGCCCAGGACCAGAAACTGCCCGCCGGCGTTGCTGTTGTTGTTGGTCACCACCTGGACGATATCTTCAAAACCAAGATCATATTTGTTGAGCGCGTATGGATCGACGGTTATCTGGTATTGCAGAATGTGACCGCCCATGGACAGAATACTGGTAACACCCGGGATTGTCTGAAGTTGGTATTTGATTACCCAGTCATTGACTTCGCGCAGGTATGCATCCAGGGGTTTGCCATCGGTGTCGACAGTACTGTCGGCCGTGAGATAGTACATGTAGACCTCGCCGAGGCCGGTCGAGATCGGCCCCAGGCCGGGTGGTTCATGCAAGTCGGGTAGTTCGGCGGCTGCCTGGCTCAATCGTTCTGCAACAATCTGGCGGGCAAAGTAAACATCAACGTCGTCATCGAAATAGACATAGATCACCGTCATGCCGAAAGCGGAAGTCGACTTGATCTCCCGCACGCCGGGTAGACCGTTCATGGCCGATTCGATAGGGAATGTAATCAAGCGCTCCACTTCCTCAGGCGCCATGCCGTGTGCCTCGGCGAAGAGCGGCACCATCACCGGCGAAATGTCGGGAAATGCGTCGGTCGGCAGGTTTTTCGATTGGTAGAGCCCCAAGGCTGTTACACAAATCAGCAGGACGACTATCAGTAGACGGTTCTTCAGGATCAGTTCAAAAAAACTTTTCATCAAACAGCCTCTCTCTAGTGCGAGTGTCCGGCGTGAGCATCCATATTGCTCGTCACGATCTTTGCCTTCAACTCGAAAGCGCCGCCTGAGACATACTTAGCGCCGTCTTTCAGGCCGTGAAGAATTCTTATCTGGCGAGCATTGCCGGCGCCCGTAACAACATCGATCGGTCGAAACCTGTTGGTTCCGTCGACGACAAACACGACACTCTGGCCCTCAAGGAATTGGACCGCGCCCTTATCCACCACCAGTCCTTCATCACCCCCTTCGGTAGCGATCATGGCTTGAACAAAAGCCCCCGGTCTCCAGACCTTGTCCATATTGGACAGTACAACCCTGGCTGTCAGGCTGCGCGTGCGAAGATCCATGATTGGCGAAATGTACTCGATTTTCCCTGTCGCCCGAATGCTTGATCCGACCGCATCAATCTCGACCACCTGACCTTTCCTTATGCGGTGGGCATCTTTCGGATAGACGGCCAGATTTACCCAGACCGTTGACAAATCGGCGATTACATAGATGCTGTTCTCCTCCGAGACGAATTCTCCGGCCGTTACATGGCGCGAAATCACCCAACCTGACATAGGAGCCTTGATCGAGTACGCACTCATGCTCTCGTTACTTTCGACCACTGCGACGACATCTCCGAACGAGACATGATCGCCGATCCGGTAGTTGGCCTTCAGGGCGATTCCGGCAAAGCGCGGCGCTATATGAACTACTCTGTCTTCGTTGAAACCGACCTCACCCGGCAGTTCGATACACTGTTCAATCCGACCACGGCCCACGGTCGATATAGAAATACCGGCAAGTTTAACAGCTTCGGGTGACAGCTCGACCGTAAGTTCATCCTCGTGGTCGTGGCCGGCGTGTGCATCGGTGGCCGTTTGCTCATCAGGGTGCTTCGCGTCATCGGTGTCATGGTCGTGACCATCGTTTTCATGAGCAACATCGTCGTGGTCGTGACCCTCGTGCTTGTCTTGCTCTTGGGCGAGGGTGTCTTCGTGTTCGTGATCATCCTCGCCACCACCGGTAACCGACACCGAGCCCAGAAGAAGGCCGATTACGGCAATGAACAGTAAGACCAGGAGCCGATTGTTGTTGAGTATTCGTGACATCTGCATAACCTCACTTGGATTGGGTCATTAGAAGGTGGACGCCCAGAAGTTGTTCCAGGGCGATTACCTGTTCGACCAGCGCCAAATCAAGATCGTTCAGTTCGGCGCGTAATTCTATCAGTGTTTGTTCTCCCTGCAGAAGAACCGAGTAGATTACCTTTCCCTTTTCGAAAGCCTGTCTTAGCGACCGGTAGGTCTCTTGTGCCTGTGGCAGAATTATATCGTTAAACATTTTGCGACGGGCCGAAAACTGTTTCAGGTTCCGCGTCAGGCGTCGATACTCCACCCGGGTCGAAACTTGAGCTTGTTGCCGGGCCCATCCGGCAGCCACTCCTTCGGAGCGTAGCGCTTTGGTACTACCCTGCCCGCGATCAAAAAACGGAAGCGGCATGGCCAGGCCGAAAACGAAGCTGTTGGTGCCGTCGGCCTGGGCCCGTTTGAAGCCCCCGGCAACGGTGAGATTCGGTTTGTTTTCAGCAAGCTGTAAATTCAATTGGGCTCTTAGCAGGCTTTCCTGAGTAGTTGCCAGCAACACCTCTTTGCTGTTGGAAAAATCGGGGATCAAGCTATCGACCCGTTTCAACAGTCCCGGCTCCAATCCGGTTTCAACAGCCACCAGATCGACCTCTTTACCGTCCCACAACGCGGCCAGGTCGTCCTGCGCAGAGGCCCGCTCATATTCCCGGCGAGCCTGCTCAAGTCGGGCCCGCTGGAGCTCAAGTTCGCTGAGTAACAGCTCTGAGATCATGGCCGCCCCATGTTCCAGACGGGCCTGGACCGAAGCAGTCATGGTCTCAGCCAACTTGGTTGCATCTTCGGCCAGAGCCAGGTTGTTCTGAGCGTGAACCAGAAGGTAGTAGCGCCGACACGTTTCGCCGTAGAGGTCGTAATCGGCAAAGGACAAATCCAGTCGAGCGGCATCTGTTTCGCTCTTAGCTGCCCGACGGCGCTTTGTTCGCTTACCCCACAATTCAATCTCTTGTGAAAGACCGGCCGTGAATTCCGCCTGGCTAGAGCCGGGCAAGTCACCGCCGAAGTCTTCGGCCTGGAACTCGATCTCAGGATTTGGCCTCAGCCCGGCCTGCTCAATGCGGGAAATCACCGCCTCCAATCGATGTCGGAAGGCTTGCCGCGATGGATTAGAGTGAGCCACTTTCTGTAGTGCGTCATGCAAGGTTATCGAATCGGTGGATACAGCTTCGGCCCCTGATGGTGGTGGAAACGGGTCCATCCACTGCTGAGCCGCCGAGGTGCCTGCACACAGAGACCCGACAGCCGCCGGACCGATCATTACTAACATACAAATAGCCAAACGTAGAATCATATACTCCTCTAAAGAACTCAGGCTGTGCTTTCTGAGCCGATTCACGGCCCAGACATTCAAGACGCCGGATGCGTCTCTGGGACATATCCGTCAGGATGATTTGGAGGGAATGATCAGCAGATGACTATAGCGGTCTTGAGTGACGCTATCTTCTGCAATGACTGTGGAGGTGGTTTGGCGCACCACTCGGCGCTCTGTAGCTCGGGCTTGGCCACATCGGGTCCGGACCAGGCCTGTCCGGTTGCGATTGTATTGACCGGACCGGGGTCCGAGTCTAACTGCGAGAAGTGATTTGTTGCCTGCAGGAACCTCGAAAGAAAGAAATCGGTGCAGTCACCGCAGGTGTCGTGTTCGTGTAAGTCGAGATCGCCTGAGTCTACCGTACTGGATGCGACCACTGTTGGGTCGTCGCAAATACAGGTTTGTTCGCAGCTGGCTTCGATCTTGATGCTACCATCGGCCTCGATACAGGTCACCGTCCCGGCTGAGGATGTCAGGATTAAAGCCAAGTGCAGGATGGAGATGCTCAGGGCGATTGCTCTTTTGGCTGCGTTTACCATTGTCGTCTTTATACACAAAATGGAGCAAAAAGTCAAATCAAACCTGAGCGGGGGGGAATTGCTGCTATTGGGGATGATGGCCTGGCTGCTTTGGAGTGCCTAACAAGTTCAGATAACTCGTTGCGGGTGGGCCTTGCGAACCTGCGGTGACAAGCCACAATTTCGCTCTTCGTGCCTTGTGGCCGTCACCCTGAGCGCAGTCGAAGGGTGAAATCTCTTGGCCCAGTGCTCATGCCTCGACTGCGCTCGGCATGACATACAACTCTACCCGGCATCCACTCTTCGAACGCGGATTATGTTGGACGCCCTAAGTGTGTCGATTCCAGTTAGAGCAATCGCGCGAAGCGTTAGAGTTTGATTCATCTCTGTTTAGTCCTTTGAACCAGCCCCTGCCATACCTACTATATCTACTGTCATAAGAAACCTACACAGAGAGAGCCCGGCATGCCCCTAAGAATAGTGCTCATACTCTTGTTGCTCACCCTATGCGGGTGCGAAAACCATCCGGCAACCGCTAGTGCAAAGTTCTCTGCATCCCAGCTTCAGTCGGACTTTCACCAATTACGCCGACTGATCAATCGAAATCACCCCATGTCCTTCACCGACCAACAAGAGATGGACAGTGCTTTCGACAGACAATTCGCCCTCCTGGACGACAGTCTGACGCTGATGGAGTTCTTTCGAATCGTCGCACCCGCAGTCTCGAAAGTCCGGTGTGGCCACACGCGACTGACGCTGGGCGAACCGGTCAGGGAGAATCTCTATGAATATGGCGACCACTTGCCGCTTGATCTCAGAGTTGTCGGCGACAGTCTCTTTGTCTATGAGACCTATCTGGACTCACCTATTATCACGCCGGGAAGTGCCGTTCTGTCAATCAACGGCCAGGCCGACACTACTATTATTCGGATCATGAAAGACTGCCTGTACGCCGACGGCAGAAACGAGACCTTCAAACATTTCCTGATGAATACCGGATTCCGGTCACTCTATCTTTCCTGTGTCGGCTCGTCAAAGCTATACGAAATCGTGTACATGCCGTCGGGCGGGTCAGAGCCAGAGCCAGGGTCCGTCACCTTACCGGCCAGGAGCCTGGCCGAGGCGCGACAATTCGCTGAGGAAAACAACCTCCTGACTCCACGCCGGCCCCTGGTCGAGTCCTTCGTTGCTGATGACAATGAATACGCGACTTTGACAATCCGGTTTTTCGACTTTTATGATGATGTCCAGCGGCTTGCGAAACTGGTAGACCCGTTCTTTGAGGACCTGGCCGCCCGGAAGACCAATGCGCTGATTCTGGACCTGAGGGGTAATGACGGCGGTGATCCCTACAGTTCGGCCTATCTTCTTGGCTATCTAATCGGCCGGCCCTTTCGCTATTTTTCGTCCCAATCCACCCCCCTTTACGGTGATTTGCAGACAGTCCAGCCAGTGCCGGACCATGCCTTCCACGGGAACTTGTTTGTGCTCGTGGATGGGGGTTGCTATTCCACCACCGGGCACTTCTGTGCCCTGCTCAAATCTCAAACGAGGGCGGTTTTTATCGGCGCCGAGACCGGCGGCTCTTACGCCTGTCATGGCGGCTACAGAGAACACCGGTTGAGGATCAGCGGCCTGGAACTGCTGCTGCCACACACGACCTTTATCGCCGATGCCCCGGGTCTCGATCGAGGCCGGGGGATTGAGCCCGATTACATGGTGACGCCGTCGATCGACGACCTTGTAAACAAGACCGATCCGGTCCTGGCAAAAGCGATATCGCTGGCCCAGGACCTCCAAAACTAAGTTTGCGAATAGGGCTCCGTAATTGCCTGAGAGGCAGCGCGGGCCGTTCAGGGCAGAATAGATTGTGAATTATTTCACGATCATTAGCGTGCCACGACGAGCTTTTGATGCCTCTATCGGTTGAGGCTGAAGCTATCCGTCACGGCTCGAAGGAATGCCGCCTCCCCAAGATGGATCGGCGTTTCGGCTGAGCTACGGCGGCTTGGATCACCGATCAGGAAACCTGAGATTGTGAATTGTGTCACAAGCTCCTTCCCTCCACCAGTGCGTTCGGTGACATAGCTGAGGTCCTGTCTGAGTTCCCACTTCGGGCTGGCCGGTCTGAAAGGAATTTGACTGTCCGGATTCGGACATAGGTGCCGGAGCAGTTTCTTTCTGTCCGGTACAGAACAATGTCCGCCGGGAGGCGGACCAGCCGGTCGCTCGACAGGGCTGGCAGACGTTCGGCGATCAGACCGAAAATGATGTTCTGCGATCCATATTCGGCTGCTTCGCCCGGCCGCAAGGTTGGCCAATCTTGTGATCTTATTCACAATATTGTTTATCGTGAGGGCCTTTTCGGGGTGGTTTGGGTAGGTATGAGTTGAGAGGTCAGCCGGTCAGATCTCAGGCGGTGGCGAAGCGGACATGGGTCCGGGGCAGAGGTGGGTATTGTGAAGACTTTCACAATGTCGGGCTGCCCAAAGGGTCTGATTTGGTCGCTTGTCAGGGTGGGCCGGGGTGATTTGGCTGGTGGGTCGGTTTTGGCTTCAAGTTTGGTCGGCGGCCTTGGCCTGCTGAGCAAGGCGGCCTCGATCAGCCTTGGGGTCGGGGCTTGTCTTAAGCCGATCAGTAAGAGCGAGGCCGGATCGGCCGCCGGGCTGCCCTGGTCTCTGCAGGCTGAGGGCGAATCCCCGACAGGCGTGGCCTTTGTTCTGCCTTCGTTAATCCGGCGCGGATGTTTGTGAATTGTGTCACAATCTCTACATAACATCATGGACCTGGATATTCAGGCGGGTATGGGCTATCTCTGAATTTGGTCGCTATTGGTTTTAATTGGTTTGTGAATTGTGTCACATAC